>CBJMBI010000497.1:0-3427 GCA_966427955.1 uncultured Ktedonobacterales bacterium | reverse complement strand
GGATTAAAAAGTCCCCAATAGTCATTGGGATAATTGGGGTAATAGTAAGATGCTCGTTGAAAGGCAAAACCGCTTTGTCCTAGTTCTTGTAAAACTCCATAGACTTTGCCCGCAATCTTACGAGCTTGATCTTGAGCTAATATATCATGATCAAGTGCATTTGCGCCCCCATAAGCAATGACAAGACCGACACTACGCCCTTGCAGAAAACTATAGTCTCTTCTTATCTGCCGTTTCAGATTATCCTTTACTTGTGGAGAGTCACTCAACAGCCATCCGTAATCAACGTTTGACAGAGTTATTATTTGGTAATTGAAATCTAGGCGTGGCTCTGGCGTCGGTGTTGGAACAGGATTAAGCTTGGATCCGACTGTGTTGGCGGACAGAAAAATGATGGTAAGAGCCAAAAACAAGTCGGCAAAGAGCCATCCACTCAACATTACTGTGTCATGTACACGTGATTTCCCTTTAGATTGCTGCATAAGTGCATATCCCTTGCTCTATGATCGCTGCTATTTCCTGGTGGTTAAGCGATCTTCCAATTCATCAATCACATTCGCCAACTTTCGGCCAACTTCGTAAAGCGACTGACCACCTTGCTCAATGGCCTGCGCAGCGCTTGCATAACTTTGTGCAATATTTGTAGCATCAGTAGCTATTTGAAGATCTAAAATATCTTTCATGTCATGAGCGATACTACGCAGAGATATGCTACCTTGCTCCATATTGGTAAGAGCTTCATTGACAGCAACTGTGGCGCCAGACATAGATATAGCTAGATTATGCTGAGCCTCACGCTCTTTCTCCAGTTGTTCCAGAAAAGATGCTTGTTGTATAGTAAAATTCCCGACATTTGCTGCAAGTTGCATGGCTCTTTCTACACCTAGGTTGAGCGTATCAAGCACATCATTCAGGTCTGCACTCCAGCGATCTTGCTTCCCTCCAAGATCAACTAGAGTCTTTGTAACCCCTTCTAGTCGAGCAACTGACTCTTTGGCAGCAGTTGCGAGATGTCCCTGTTGTTCTGCTAACTCCTTAGCAGGTCCCACTAGAATGCTGATCTTCTCCATAAGTTCACTATTGGTTTTCTGGAGTGATTGGGCTGCTCCGTGTAGCTCTTTCGAAAGCACATCCACTCCTGATATAAATGAACTTAACTTACTGAGATACTTACTACTCTCTTGTAGTTGATCTTTCATCTGACTGCTTATATCGTTAAACTGATCCATAACATTTCGCGCCATAGCATCCAGCCGGCTATTAGTCTGATTAACCATAATCGCAAATTGATCATTTGTTTGTTTGGTCATATCAACAAACTGGTTGAGCACTTGCTGGATCATAGCATCAAACTTCGTCGTAGTCTGGCGGGCCATCGCATCGATCTGTCTAGCAACCAACTCTAGATTGTCACCAGCGGTTAATGGCGGTTGACAACGATCAGCTTGCAAAGAAAGTGAAGCATCTACCAATGTATGAATGAGATTGCCACGCAAATTTTGTGCTTCTCTCTCATTACGGGCTTCACCAGTTTGAGATAATAAAAATATACAGAAGGCAAGAAAAGCAATAAATACAAGCAAGCTAACGTCAATAAGCCCAATGCTGCTGAGCTGTAGAAAAGCAGGCAGTTTTCCGCCGCTCTCCCATAAGTTCAGAAATGACCGAGGAGAGACACCCGGGTCAGGATTATAATCACCATATGCCTGGGCGGCTTGAGAAACCCCATACCAAGTGACAATGATAGGACTGAAAATAAACGTGTTGCGTAGCAGTTCCAGAAAACCTATCAACCTTCCCCTGGTTTGATAACGTTTAAAACACTCAACAATACCATCTGGGTCAATTAGCTTGAAAATATCGCAAGCTGCCCACTGCTCAGCACACTTTGCACCACCAACGGCATCAGCAAGGAGTCGTAGCCGACCAGCCGCGCCAGCGTCACACGCCTGCACTTTATCAGCAATTTTGTGTAAAGATTCTTGCACAGAAGTTTTTTCTACCATCATTTTCTCCAGCGAACGGTAATTACCTTGACAGTCCTATCTTAATACAAACATGTCACTACGGGAATAGCATTTTTTTACAAATATGGCTGTATATCCCGAAAATATTCTGGCATTACCAGCCTTTATGACGGCACGCGAACCAGACTCGAATGTGCAGTGACCATGTTTCAGCAATGCTATCAAGTTTGTCATACGCCTTTCATATTTTCCTATCTAGTTTAAGATTTTTTCTTCTCACTCTGTTTAAATTGAGATCTCCTGCCCTTTTTCTGTTGAGCTTGATGCTTCCTTAGCTTCATGATAGGGTTCACTCTGGATAGCCTATCGATTAGAGGCTTTAGCCATGCCTCATCCACCCTGTGAAATACAGCCCACGGTCCCCTAACGATCTTTGTTTGTGGCACAGAAGGCTTATCTCCATTAGAACCTCTACTACATTTTGCTTGCTCTGTAGAACAAATTTGTTGTGAAAAATAGGTATTTGTTGCTTTTTTAGCATATTTTCCACTTTTAATATAATATGCGTCTCCGGTTTCTGGTATGCCAAGCATTCTATCACTTGGTTTATTGTCTGGAAGCCCACTCTGTAACCGTCGTTGTAGGATATTCAGATCATTGCTTGCAAATGTCCAACGTGACTTTATGTAGGCATCCCATTTCTCTGAATCACGTATCTGTACATCGAGAATAATGAGATTCTCTTTATCAGTGCATTGTAATAGTAAATCAAGAAAAGTTATTAGAAAATGGTTATATTCGGAAGGAGAGATATAAGTATATACATCATCCAGACAAAGCGCAAAGCGTATATATGCTAGGAGTAGATCTTGTAGAGCATCCTCGCCTATCCCACTCCACCTATTTACTCCATAATCCCTGATTTTCTCTGCCATGCCATAAAGCAATTGCAATAGATCAAATTTAGAAAATAAGGATGTAGAATTACTCATTACATTTATCATTATATTTATTGCCAATACAAGATGTGTTTCACTCTTTACACAGTCTACAAAAGCTTCCGCAAGCCTCTCAACAAGCGTGAAGTCTTCTCTTGGCGAGGCCCAAGTTAAAGTTTTAGCTATATTCATCAATGAAAGCTTAGTGGGAGAGGGCTGAGCAAAAAGTGTTTCGGGAAAGGACCCATTATCTGTCTGACTGTGTATCTCCTCTGGTGAGTTAGCTACAAGGACCCCCTCGACTAGAGCACGATTTTGTGATGAGCTTTGCAGAAAACCGCCATCCTTTGCAGGCTGCATCAACTTAGAAAACTGCCATCCTTTGTATTTCTTCCACTTCTCACAATGGCACAGATGTACATCGAGAAGAGCGAGATTTTCTTCATTAGTGGACTGTAATAGTAAATCAAGAAAAGTTATTAGAAAATGTTTATACTCGAGAGAAGAGAGATCAGGATACAC
>CBJMBI010000496.1:0-3432 GCA_966427955.1 uncultured Ktedonobacterales bacterium | reverse complement strand
AGAATTGGCAACCCCACTACAGAGCAACAGAAGAGCAACGATCAGAAGAGCTACAATGAGACCTCCCAAGCCACGTTTCTTCCGCCTAACTTCTGTTTGTGTTGCCTTGCCACTACGCATAGGAGAACGACTCACACCGACTGCACGCGATGGCAAGGCTGCTGCTAGCGCACCTGTAGTAACTTCTGCTTTTCCGGTATTACTAGATTTGGAGAGTGTATGAGATAGGGGTGGTTCCGAGGATGGGACAGTGCTTGTAGCTGTGTTCTCTCCTGCGGCAGGCAATTTGACTGTAGACCGACTAGAGACAGTCCGTGGTAAGGGAGACAATTCGATAATACCAGGCTCTGCTCCACCTGCTGGATCAGGAGTCTTGGGTATGCTTGATGGTGGGAGCGATGGTTTAGCATTGAGCGCAGAGCTAGTTACAGATATATCCTTTTGGGGAGAGGACGTCGATGAAGCAGGAGGCAAAGCATCCCAATCATCACCAATAGATGCAACAGCAAATATATCTGGCGTGATGGGTTGCTGAACACTTTTGCCGGCCAGACGATTAGTATTAATAGTATCAGCAGTAGCATCACTAGCAACTGTTGGTCTCTCTTTAGCATTAAATTGATCAATATCATTATTTTCATCTACTACAGGCATAGATGGTACCTGATCAGATTCAGATAAGACCAATTCTTTATCCTCACGCGGCAGTGGTGCCTGCTGGTCTTGATTGGGATTTGGCAAATCTATACAGGATGCTGTGGTTTGGTCTGGAGTATTTTCTGTTCTCTTATTAGACGGCAAAGATGCCATGGAAACTGACTGACCTTTTTTGCCAGACAATGCCATAGCAGCTGCCACACCTCCCAAAGAAGCAGCCTTTCTGCCAAACCCAAAGGGCCGATCTTTTTTTTGCTTGTTGCCGGTCTCAGCAAACAATGACTCGGCACGTAGGGCTTCAGTATAGCTCTCTAATGAAGAGTAGACACTGAAGCGGCGCTGGCGGGCAAATTCTGCAGGACCGGGACCTGCTGGTGCTATAAATATGAGTTGGGCCCCCAGCTTGCGCCGGATAGTCCTGAGATCATCAAAGTCCTGTAGATGTTGAAAAGCCTTGCTTGGCTGGTTCTCTGGCAGAACAATCGCTATTTGCTCACGTCCCAGCTTCTCCTGCGTCAGAATGGCAGCTAATACACTCTTGCGATCATCATTGGATGCAACATAAATGATACCAATCTTGGTACTACGTGGATCTTTCAGACCCAACAAATCTGAGCCGTTTCCCTGTCTCATGGGTCTCCCCCTTCCAAGTTAGCGTCTCTCGCTTCTGGTGCTATTGTACACTATACAGCTCCATTGATAAAGAGAGGAAATACTCACTCCTTCTGAACTAGAGAGCACAAAAGGACTCAGTACACCAAGCCAAAACCAGCCATTGCACAGACTTGACGCATCTCAAGAAGAGATGAATACAATATATTCAAGGTATCTTCTCTGTCAAGCATGTTCTGAGGGGATTCCACTTCTTATCTTATTTACTTGTTTACTCTGAGGGCTATGGATCACACTCATCCTTGCTATTAACAGGGGTTTCTGCTCCATTCTTGTACAAGAGAGTGCGACTGAAAGGTTGAGATTTATGATACTACTTGCAGGCGATGTTGGAGGCACAAAGACCAATCTTGCTGTTTTTACGTCCAAGGACCAACTCCGGACACCATTGCTGGAAGCAAAGTTACCCAGCGCGTCCTATCCAAGCCTGACAGATTTGGTGAAGGATTTTCTGTCAAATGTAAAGATGCCGATAGACCGTGCAGTGTTTGGCGTAGCAGGCCCAGTTGCCAATGGCAGAACGAAAATCACCAATCTTCCCTGGATTATACAAGAAAGGCAATTACAACAAGAGCTAGGCATTCCCAACATTCACTTACTCAATGATCTGGAAGCTATGGCGAATGCCATTCCCTTGCTAGAACCAGATGATCTCTATGCTGTGAATCCTGGGAACCCCGTGCCTTATGCTCCAATGGCAGTTATCGCACCAGGTACAGGCCTAGGGGAGGCATTCCTTACTTGGAACGGGACACGCTATTGTACCTACGCTTCAGAGGGGGGACATACTGACTTTGCTCCAAGAACCCCTTTTGAGATTGGACTGCTGGTCTATATGTTGGGACGCTTGCACCATGTAAGTTACGAGCACATCTGCTCTGGCATTGGTCTACCGAATATTTATTCGTATCTTAAAGAGTCCGGTACGTTGGAAGAACCTGCCTGGTTAACTGAACAGCTAGTCAAAGCCGAGGATCAGACCCCAATCATTATCAATGCTGCACTCAGTGAACGCAACCCATCTAGTATTTGTGTAGCAACACTCAAAATCTTTGCTAGCATTCTAGGCGCAGAAGCTGGTAATATGGCATTAAAAGTACTAGCGACTGGCGGTGTCTACTTAGGTGGTGGAATTTCCCCACGCATCTTGCCATTCCTTGAAAGTGGAGAGTTTATAAGGGCATTCAACGACAAAGGTCGTTTCAGTAGCTTGCTCGCCAGCATTCCAGTACAGGTTATCCTCAATCCAAAAGTTGGTTTGATAGGGGCCGCAGCCTACGGCTTTGATCTTTAAGACCTTCTACCATCAATGATGGAGTGCATCTCGATCCAATCATACGTGATAAAGAGTGCTAAGAGGCTGAAGCCGCTTGACCAGATTTCCAGTAAGAGGCCATCGTTGCTCGTAGCAGCGGACGGGCACGCTGGAAGTAGGTCTTGGCTGTCGCCTCTGGCATATTGAGAACCCTACCAATCTCAGAAAAACTTAACTGGCTAGTATAACGTAAGAGGACAACCGAGCGAAATTTAGGTGGTAACGAATCAATCGCTTGACGCAGTTTATGCTGGAGATCATGTCTCTCTGCCATCTCATCGGGGAGAGGACGCGTATCAGGCATAATTGCCAATGGGGATAGATCATCTTCGTCGTTTGATACTTCTAACTCAGAAAAGTGAATTGCTCGCTTGCGGCGTAGCTCATCCAGACAGCGATTGCGTGCAACTTGGAAGAGCCATGCTTTCAATGGTTCGCCTGTGCGCAAGATTGGCATAGAGAGATACAGCTGTAAGAAAACCTGTTGTGCAATATCACATGCTAAATCATAATCACCTAAGCAATGGCGAATAAAATTGAAGAGTGGTGTACTGTAACGATTGACTAATATGGCAAAAGCATTCTGGTCACCTGCAAGAGTTTGCTGGACAAGCATTCCATCAGTAAGTTCTACAGCATTCTGCATTTTTGTGCGTTCCTGTAATTGCATCATTTAGACTTCTCCTTTCTTCTATGTTCCCTAGCATAAGTTCTTCGAGCAGAAAATTCAAGCAATTTTCGTGCTTATAAGCTCTTCAATAAGCATCTCTAAGCATAAAATAAATATT
>CBJMBI010000495.1:0-3434 GCA_966427955.1 uncultured Ktedonobacterales bacterium | reverse complement strand
CTAGAAGCTCATCCTTTACTTTATAATAAAGCAAGATATGCACAATGTGCCTGTCCATTTTGCACAGGCAGACAGCTTTCACCAGAGATGATGAGAATATGATAGAGAGAGAATGCTATCCCTTCAGTGATTTGCTCAGAGGATTTCGTAAACGTGCAGGCATGAGCCAGCAAACATTGGCTCATAAGCTCCGCAAACATCGCAATACTATTGCTAAGTGGGAACGAGGAGACTATCTCCCTGATACCCGCTCCGATGTTATGGAAATCGTCCATGCACTAACACTCTCGCAAGAGGATCAGGCAGACTTACTTTTTGCCTATCATGGCTATGACGCTACTCAGTTAGAAAAACAGAATGGTCATTTGGTTCTTATGCGAGATCAGAAGAACCAACTCTCACCTCCCTTCTCCTCCCATCGAGCTTCTTGGGGAGAAGCGCCTGAGGTCAGATATATTTATGGCCGAGAGCATGAAATTGATCTCTTTAAAGAATGGATTATCACTGATCAGTGCAAAATCGTGGCAATCTTAGGCATCGGTGGAGTTGGGAAAACAGCTCTTGCTACAGTTCTTGCTAAGGAGATACAAACTCACTTTGATGCTCTCTTCTGGTACTCTCTGAGTAATACTCCACCTCCTGAAACTTTTCTCAAAGCCTTTCTCCAGTTTTTTGCCCCTGAACACGAGATCAATCTTTCATCTTCTTTAGATGAACTCCTCGCTATATTTATGCAATATATGCAGAAGCATCATGTATTGATCGTACTCGATAATGCAGAGTCGATCCTACAGGCTGGTCGTCTCTCTGGCCACTATCGTGCACAGTATGAGGGGTATGGTCTGCTGTTCCAACGCATCGGGAAAATGTCTCACCAAAGTTGTCTTGTCCTCACGAGCCGAGAGTTACCAAAGGAGATTGGGCTCCTTGAAGGAGAGACTTCCCTTGTACGCAGCTATAGGTTGGCGGGATTAGAGATGAGTGCCAGTGAAAAACTGCTAGCACATAAGCATCTCCAGGGGCCAACCGAAGCTCAGCATGCTCTCATCTCTTTCTATGCAGGCAATCCCCTTGCCTTACAACTCGTCACACAATTTATCCGCGAAGTCTACGATGGAAATATCGCTTCTTACCTGGAGGAAAACCAGGGCGTCTTTCATGATGTCAATGAGGTAATAGATCAACAATTTTCCCGTCTTTCCCCTTCTGAGCAGGAGATCATGTACTGGCTTGCTATTCGGCGTGAGTTAGCCTCACTCCAGAGTCTTCAAGCTGAAAGCATTCCGCCGAAAAAAAGGGAAGAGCTAGTGGTAGTTCTACGCTCCTTGAGACGGCGTTCTCTGATTGAGCAAAGTAACATGTATTTCAATTTACAGCAGGTAATTATGGAGTTTGTTACTGAGAAAGTCATTGAACAAGCTTATGAAGCCGTCATACAGGGGACACGATCTCTCCTGCATAGCCACTCCCTCATGCAGGCTCAAGCTCAGGATTATCTCCGGGAGACACAGAGGCGTCTCATTCTTTGCCCGTTGAGTGAGAAGCTCTGTGCAGCCTGGGGGAAGGAGCAAACGATATCCCATCTATTACAGATGCTAGCTGATCTTCGCCAAGCACAGGTAAAAGTGGCTGATCGTACTGCGGGGAATCTCATTAATCTTCTCATTGAGCTTGGATACGACTTCTGTGGAACCGATCTCTCGGCTTTGAGAATAGAACAAGCCTATCTTTGTGGGATAACGCTTCAAGATGTCAATCTTGCTCATGCTCATCTTAGCAGATGTGTCTTTTCTGAAACCTTTGGGCCTCTCCGCTCTCTTGCTTGGAGTCCAAAGAATGAGATATTGGCTGTGGGGACAACAACAGGAGAGTTTTATGTCTGGAATGTTGCTGAGGGTACACTTTTGCTTGCTCATCGAGGACATCCAGGTGTCATCCACTCTGTGGCATTCAATCCAACTGCAACCATGCTTGCCACTAGCGGAGGAGATTACAGTGTTCGCCTATGGGACATACCTTCCGGTCGTTGCATAGCTATTTGGTTGCAGCATACGGCCCCTGTTAAGTCAGTTCGCTTCAGTCCTGATGGAAAATATGTAGCCAGTGGCAGTTACGACGAAGCCATCCGGCTATGGGAAGTGCAAACCGGTCAGTGTATTAAGACTTTCCGAGGCCACACAAGCTGGATTCAGACCGTTAGCTTTAGTCCTGATGGAACTATGATTGCTAGTGGTGCCCTGGATGACACGATCCGTATTTGGGATGTTCAAACTGGCAATTGTATTCAGATAATCCAAGCACATGACGGAGTCCGAACAGTCGCATTCCATCCTGGGGGAAAGCTCCTAGCAAGTGGAGGAGGAGATTGCTGCGTACGTCTGTGGGAGGTAGGAAGTTGGCAGTGTTATGCTACTCTGACAGGGCATAGGCACATTGTCTGGACCGTGGCTTTTCACCCAGACGGATATCTTCTTGCAAGTGGCAGTGAAGATCAAACAGTGAGAGTATGGGATATAGATAGAAAACGAGTACAAAATATCTTACAGGGGCATAGCTTTGCTATTAGCTCTGTTGGTTTCAATGCGCATGGGACATTGCTTGCCAGTGTAGGCGATGACAAAGTTATACGTCTCTGGGAGATTCCGGATGGTCAATGTCGTTTAGTTATGCAGGGATACTCTCAGTCAATACACTCTGTTGCCTTCAGTCCTGATGGAACAATTTTGGCTACTGGCAATGAGGATCATACTGTGCAACTCTGGAACAGGCAGACTCAGTCTTGGCTCTCACCTCTGAGGGGACATACCCACAGAGTAGGAGTTGTACGATTCAGCTCTGATGGGAAACTGCTTGCAAGTGCGAGTGAAGACAAGACTGTTCGTCTGTGGGACGTGGCAAGCAGAACATGCCTCCAGCAGTTCCATGGCACAACTGGGCTGGTGGGTTCGCTTGCTTTCAGCCCCAACAATCGCTATCTTGCTAGTACAAGTGATGGGGGAATTGTACATGTGTGGAACATAGAGACACGTGAATGCATGTATTTCTCGTGTAAAGGGAATGTCGCCTTTCATCCCAATGGACATCTCCTGGCTATTGGGGCAACCATATGGGATCTGAATACAAGTGAACGTGTCCTTTCGTTTGAAGGACATTCTGGTACCATCGGAGAAATCACCTTTAGTCCAGATGGCGCACTATTTGCAAGTTGTGAAGACGACATGGTCCCTATCTCACATCTTAAGACACAGAAAACTCTTTTCGTATTAAAAGGGCATACCGAGCGAGTATGGTCAGTGGCATTCCATCCACAAGGTACACTTCTGGCCACAGCAAGTAATGATCACACAGTGCGCCTCTGGGACCTCACTACAGGTCAGTGCTTGACCGGGCTTCAAGGACATCAGTCCCTCGTTGAAGCCGTTACCTTCAGTTCC
>CBJMBI010000494.1:0-3439 GCA_966427955.1 uncultured Ktedonobacterales bacterium | reverse complement strand
GCCAAAGGACCCGTCTTTTGTGGTATGATAAAGACGTCCAGATAGCATAACCGCTTGCTCTCTGAACAAGGACCTATATCCCCTGCCAAAAAGGTCGTATCTTTTGGTTAGAGAAAGTGTCAAGGAGGTTTTTTATGAAAGCAGTCAAAACACATGTCGGGCGTTGCGATAGCTGTGGCGAACCAGCAGCTTATGCACAATTGTTATCAGGCGGACGTAGCTTCCGTTTTTGTGAACAACATGTCCCACTACTCGTAAAAAAACAAGCTGAGGCGGCGGCCAACGCGGGGAAAGCAGACGCTAAACACTAGTGATGATAGCACAACACGCAGGAAGTTTAGGTCCTAGAAAGACAGATGCCTGTGCAGAAGCGCTTGGCAGCTGACAGTAGTGCCCCCAATAGGCTTTTCTCACTAAAGGTTCCCAAAACCTGCAAACGTGGGAAAATTTTCATTCGATTGGGGCCACTTCTTACTTCAATATAGCTTTCACTTTCATAGAAAATTATTGCATCTCTTACTTTTTTTGTACTTTAGTTACAGCACCGCTGCTATCCATGACCTGTACAAGCAAGCGAATGCCTTCTTCCTCACCAACAAGTTCTTTGAGTTCTTCATGGAGCATTCCCATGCGTTCCATACGGCATGTGATGAACTGGTGCTGTGCTGCTCCCAAGCATGCGCCATGCAAGGCCCAACGTGCTGCCTGAATTTCTGCTTCAATCTGTGCTTTAAGTCGAGCTACCTCACTTTGATTACAGCGTGTCATCTCGTCACCTTTTGCAACTATTAAAAAGAACTATTGCAAGCTTCATAATGATTCATCTGGTCACTGTGGACTTCATTGAAGAACCTCGCTCCTGATACTTCCCCAATTGATAGATCTGCGGCAGGTGTAAGCGAAGCCAAAGTTCAACATATCCAACCTCCACAGGATGCAAAGCGGGGAATGCCAAACCAGCAACGAAGTCTTGCAGGTTTGCTATTGTCTGTTCAATCTCTGTTTCATCCTTACAGTGCGTTTCTACCTCAAAGAAATCCCCAAGTTCTTCCACAGAGTCAATGCATAGGATCATATGCTCATATGTATACTGGGTTCTTTGCTTGTCAATGCGCACAAATTCCCTCAGACCATTTAAGCGAATGGCCTCTTGGATGGTCTCAGCCTGTTGCCACCATGGAATGAAGCGAGAACATTGGATATTCATTTCTCTCACTAGCAGTGGCCCTGACTCTAGGGGAAATACGCGCTCTGTAGCATGCATATGAAATGGATCTGCATGTTCATGGTACTTGATCTCTAGATGCTTGTGGTTTCTGATACGGACAAACACTGCTTGTTGCAAACAGTCGAAGTTTACCGTGTCATAATAGGAATCCACATTACGAGCCTGTCCAAGCGGCAGGGCCTCTAGGGCCTCCAGTTTTGTCTGGAGGAGTGGCCGTGCATCCGAAGGAAACTCGAATTTCAATTCGACCTCAATCATGCAACAGCCTTCCCTCGATGAACAATAGCCATGGCATCCGCAGATGAGAGGAAAGGACGTCCTCCCTTCTGCTCGATCATCAGCAGCAACTTCTGCAGACGCATTGCATCTTCGTAGCGGGTCCAAGTAGGAGCATGGGCAGACCATGAAATCTTCCGGGCCTGGCTTGGAACCTTGGCAAGGACAGCAGGTGGAATGAAGCGCACAAATCTCCCTCGATCGTCGGCATAGAGCGGTCCCAAAATAAACCCTTCACACCCTGCACGTATTCCTTCATCCACAAGACGTTCATATTCACTATCTGCGACGTGCGGCAAGATTGGTCGTACGGCGATAAATACGGGAACATCGATATGTTTGAGATTGGCAACCGTCAATATCCGCTCACGAGGCAAGGGCGTGTGAGGTTCTACAATTGCAGCAGAATCCCAGCAACTGAGAGAAACCAATGCACTCAATGTAGTACCGGCCGCATTCATGCGACAACGAATTTCACTTAGAGCATCGAGGGTAGAGCCTTCGAGTAGTGCTTTCGTGCTAAAATTGACATGCTTACCCATCATAGCCAACTCTTTGAGCATTGCTATTCCCCGCTCAGGACGGGCAAATGGATCACCATCATACCCAAACTGAATGGTCTCAAAGGGGGTCTCACGAGCAAATTGCCGGAAAGGGGTGAGGATGTCTTCAATGTCTACACGTGAGAGTCCAACTTCGCCTCCCCGCGTATAACAATACCGACATCCAAAAGGGCAAGGCTCGCCAACAGGGACAAGCACACGATTCTTTTCCACTTTGAATAGGATCCGTCTTTTCACGTAGGCTTCCCTCCTGGTCTGAAAACTATTGATTGAGAGAATACAAAGGATTATTTCTCACTATATCTCCCTTTTGCACCATCGTCATTAATCCACTCACCTACCTCTAAGTAAAGTATACCAAAACAAATGTTAAAAGCAAGACCATTTGCAAATATTCGTAAAAATGTAGCACATGTTAAAGCATATGCACAGCAAAAAGACCATGGAAACTTTCCTCAAAATTTTTCACAATTGCACAAACATCACACGGATACAACTGGCTGTATAATCTAATTGATTTTTTTACCAACTGTCATTTCTTGAGGAGGAAAATGACATATGCTCACTTCTAGAGGTCAAGAGAGCACATTGCTACATATGTGGCCTTTCGAGACCATTCGCTAACAAAACAGCTCTATCTGGTCAATCAGAAAAACCTTGCGCTTCGCGATAACATCCTGTATGCTATGCATAACAGGAGAGAGGAATTATGGAATAGGGACGCAATACTAATAAACTGAATATAATAGGGATACAAGGGAACAGTTTGTCAGATCCAGCACCTTTTTTGCCAAGTTTGGCCCACTCTATTTTGTGAAAGGAAAAGATACTGTATGCCAGATATCACTCAGGGAAGTAATAGTGAAGCGAGACTCCTCGCCGATGAGCAGTTTCTACGTAGAGTTGCCTATATGTATTATGAAGATGGATATTCACAAGAAACTATCGCTGAGATAGAGTTTTGTTCCAGGCAGACTGTGAGTAAGGCCTTACAAAAGGCAAAAGATCGAGGGATTGTCCATATTGCTATTGTTCCCGATCTGCGCACAGGCTACTTACACAATCTTTCCCGCAAAGTTCGTCAGCAACTTAACCTAGAGGACTTAGTCATCGTTCCCGGCCACAACTTCGAAGATGTCGGAGCTGATAAAACCATCGAGGAAGTGGTAGCCGAGATTGCAAAAGCCGCTGCCGACTACCTTGACCAATTCCTTAAGGATACAGATATTCTCGCCGTCTCTGGTGGCAAAACATTCATGCGTAATGTGGTCCGTTACTTAAAACCAGCTAGGCTATTACCAAACTTACAAGTAGTCTCGACCCTTGGCTTCGTTGAGGCCCGTCCAGGTTTTGGCGATGCGAATTTGATAGC
>CBJMBI010000493.1:0-3451 GCA_966427955.1 uncultured Ktedonobacterales bacterium | reverse complement strand
AGAGCAAATCCAGCATTCAACGCACCACCGGAAGAACTGTTGACGACACAGCATTATTACAGGATCGCCCCAAACTGTTTAATTCTAGGCTTTCATGGGGAAATAGGTAATGATAAATAGGCCGGAAGAAGGACACTGAGACCTCCTCACCTGCACCAACTGAAGGACTCAGCAATCAAAGAGCCTGCTTGAATGAGGAACCGCCCACCTGGCTTCTTGAGCCGATTGGACAAGCTTCTTCAAACAGGCTCTGTTTCATTAGTTGCCCTGAAACAGGCTCTAAATAGAATGGGGCATTTCAAAAATTTGTGATCCTCTCAAAAACTCAGGCATGGCTCTCGACCATCTCCTCGTGTCGATCATAGCACGTGGGCGTGAAACAGCTTGTAGAGCCTTGCCAAGAGCCTTCACGAAATCTACTGCCCCCTGCTCCCACTATTCCTGGAGCTCTTTCCTTCTTCAATCGAGCTTTGCGAGCATTCGTTGGAGCTTCTATAGCACTCTGACCATCCTCCTCTGCGACTTCATCATGAGTATTCGGTTTTTTCTGTAGTTTACGTATACTAGTAATCAATAGGACTATGATCATGACGAGCAGTCGAAACAGCACAACGACTATTGCAATTATTACAGGTACGGTTATCAACGCAGCAAGAAATTCTATGAGAAAGATAATATTTACTTCTGCCAATGCTTGTATGAATACATTAAAAAACATATGTTTACTCCCTTCTTTAAAACATGCGCTTAATCGACAATTGGAGAGGTGTTTCACTGGCTTCAACGCAGCATCGCTCTCGGAACAAAAACACTAGCATAGGCGGTTCAGGCCCTTGATCCGAGTGGCCTTTGAGAGCAGAACATTCGCTCAGGAGGTGTTGTCACAACTGTTGGCTTAGACGGAGCCGACGCAAATCTTGGTTCTCTGGGGACATTCCAGGTGGTTGTTGCGTGAAGCCCTTGCCGACTCTGGCATGAGGGAGTCATCAGTTGTATTATAGCATCTCGCTGTGAAACTCTGCAAGCTTTTACACACCTTGCCTCTAAAATCTGCTCTCATCTTCATAGAACTTCCTTGGTTTGATTACGCGCGATTCGGTGGGGGGCATGCTGAAGTCACGGATGGCTTCTGTGCAGAGGGCAACACTGATTAAGTAGTCATCGTGACCGTCTTCTGAGAGGACTTCCATGCTGAGTAATCCTTCTCCTGGTACGCTATACCGTGCTCGCTTGAGTTGCTTCCAACATTCTGTATAGATCTCTCGTGGAGCATCTTCCTGCTGGTACATCTTGAGACGACCAGAGTTGATCATGCCTAGGAATTGGTATGTGAGCTTGCTCTTCGATTGTCTGCTGAATTTAAAGAGGGTTACGCGCTCTTCTCCTAGTTTGGTTTCGAGAAGTGAACCCATGATCTCTCCAAGCCCAGTACTATCAACGACTATCCTTCTTATTCCCCACATTTCGCATAGTTCAACAGTCTCTGCATATTGCTCTAAATAGTGTTTGGCTTTCCATTCTATTTGATGCACGATCTCTAGTTTTGGGAGCATGAGTTCATTGTAGCTGACCTTGGCTATGGTGATCACTGTCGAATCATGAGGTCTAGTTTTGACGTCTTCTCCCATCTTTTGCCTCTCTTCACCTCCAACATCCATTGAAGCAATGTAATAGCCGTCAAGTTCATTGGCTTCCCATTCCCAATGATGGTTTCCTCTCAGGAGATGCTTCTGTAGGTCGTTCAAGAGAAATCCTGCACCTGATATTGGTAAGAGCCTGTATTGTGTGCGAATACTGACATGCTCTTCTCCAAGTCGCTGTATCTCGGCTTCGACAAAGGCTTTGTAGTTGGGATTGATGGCCGCCAGAGTCCGCCAGTCATACTCGAAGTGTCGTTTGATGCCGTCTTTTCGTTCAAGTGCAAGATTATGCTCTCTCATGATGGCCAGTAGGGTATCATCGGTCCAGGCTGTTCCATATAAGACCGTTGTGGCATTGGTGCTACTGGCCATGGGTTTGAGGTCTCGGTCAAACTTCTGGATACTCACGTCTTGGGCTTCGTCGATTTCGAGCAGCAGAGAGGCGGTTGCCCCAACAATGCTGGAGTCTGGATTGGCACTGAAGAACATGATGCGTGGTCCTAACTGGTCTTTGCGCTGCTGAGATGTGGGACTGACTCCGATCATGTAGCCAAAACTTTTCCAATAGCGGTTGCTGGTTAGTGGGTTTTCGAGCATGGAGAGCAGACGGAGACGGCTATTGATAACCTGGGGCTTAAATGTAGGCGCAACTTTGATGATCTGGCCTGCTTCCATGCATGAAAGGAGATAAGATTCAATAACCGCTGAAATTTGATTCTTGCCGGATTGACGGGACATCATCACGGTAAAGGTGAGGCCGCGATGGTTGAGGACTGAGTCTAAAATCGCATTGCCAACTTCTTCCTGATAAGGATATAAGGGTTTTTGGAGAATATTTTTGGCATACCAACCAATACTAGGTCTTTTCATATTTCCCTCTCCACGACCGATATGTTCATGCTTCCAATAGTTCGATAGAAATTTCATAGGATGCGCTGGGCGATCCTCCGGTTGCACGTGCAATGATTTGTGTATGCAGATCAAGGATGCGCTCAATATATGAGTCAAAGTGTACTTGGATCGCGCTACCATTCAAAGGGTCGGTAAAGTTGAGAGTGGTGCCAATATTGCTGGTATAGCTGCTACGGAGAGCATCACGATATTGTTGACCGGTTAGACCAGTGGGAGTACCATCGTAGCGTAGCAGATCGTTGCGTGCCAGAATAGTCATGCTCCACAGACGCTTACCAGGACCGAGGTCAACGTAGGAGAGACTGCCATCAGCTCGGTAGCTGGCATGGCGAATACGCGGCTGCTTGACTTGGTAGGTACCAGGTTTAATGAAGTAGCCTTGATTATCAAGAATCAACTCGCAATCGGTCCCAACGACAGGCATAGAACTCACCTCCTAGCCTCTATCAAAAGGTACTACAGCAAATATACAAGATAATGAAGAACAAAAACATTTTGATACTAGTATAACTATTTTTAATTTAATACTTTTAGTATATCATAAAAAGTATCAACGGGCAAATTTCTGTCCCTCTTGCCCCTCCACAACAATGGCAATGCTTCGTCATATAATGTGACAAAATAATGTTACTATTTTAGGATTCATATTTAAATATTGACATTCGGTAGCCCATCTGCTATAGTGAGATTGTTAAGCGCCACTTGTTTTATTGCTTTTTCTATACTAAAATACTGGAGTGGCAAAGCAGCAGAAGAGCGAAAGGACTGTACCATATGAACCAACCTCTAGAGCAACGCATCACCAAAATTGAGCAACGTCTCGACAATCTGGAGAAACGGAACAGAGAGAACAACTTCACTATCAGCGATATCGCACACAAGACTACCATTGCACTCGG
>CBJMBI010000492.1:0-3453 GCA_966427955.1 uncultured Ktedonobacterales bacterium | reverse complement strand
TTATTCCCATCTTATCCAGAGTATTTTACTACAATTGCTGTAATGTCGTCTGGCTTAGATCTTTGTGGAATTCCCTTTTGATATTTTTCTTCAGAGTATTGTTCAGTTATTTGTTTAGCGGCTTGAATAAGAGCATTTGCAGCTTCTTGAGGATGGCTTTTGTTTTCTAATAGACAATCAGCTATATGGCTATCTGTTAAATTATCGTGTACACCATCACTTGTGAGAAGAAGCATATCACCGGGTTCAAGCTTTTTTGTGTAGATATGAGGTTCGATTGTTTTAGATCCTAATGATTGAACTACTACTTGTCTGTCTTTACTATGTATAAAGTCATTAATTATTTCATTGTGTAGATTTTCATATGTTTCAAGATCTGCAACTTCTTTCTGGATTATATACCGCTCATCTAAATTATATTTACAGTATACTCCATTATCATCAAGTGTTAATTGCTCTACTGAGAGGCTGCCACTTTTGAGGAGGTACACTCTGCTATCTCCAATATTTCCAATAACCGCTGTGCCATCTTTCATGATGTATACAGCTGATACTGTTGTTCCCATTCTATAATTCCCTACCTCCTCTTGTTTTGTTTTAACTTTTTTATGGATGCTTCTCAATAGAGCGTCCACTGTTTCTTTACATGTTTCTAAGGACATATTATCTGTAAGCTTATAAAGTTTATCTGCGATAGAATATTTTGCTGTTGAAGATGCGATGTCTGCATTTCCTTCGCCTCCCAATCCATCAAACACGGCAAAAAATCTACGTGTTTCATTAACAAAATAGGCGTCTTCATTTGGCTCCTTTTTTCCTAGTGTAGCTGATCCTGATATTTCTCTACCAGTTTTACTCTTTATTTGTTCTGTATTAGCTAGCAATCCTTCCTGCTTCAGATAACTTTCAAATGGTTCTCTCTTTTTAAACTTAAAATTGCCAATAAAGTACTTTGCATCTTTGATATTTTTGTTATCCAAATAAGTAAAAAGGTCTTCTTTGAATTTATCTATTAAATTTATGTGATCTATCATCTTCTTTTCTAGATGGACAGCTTTATCTCCGAGGCACGCATAAATATATTCATGCCATTGAGCATGCTCTTTCCACATCTCGATTAGGCTGTCATCTGCTCCCGGAATATTTGAAATTCCCTCTGGTAATGGGGTCTTTTGACGAACTGCCTTTATTAAATCATTGGGCCTTGCTTTAAACCAGTCATAAGCCTTGTCAAAGCGCTTCCTGGCATCTGACCGGTCGATTCCCCGTTGGTACCCTTCGAGGATTTGTCCGTAAGCTGCTCTAGCCATCGCAAGTTTTCTGAGGGCCAGATTCTTGACGAGGGACCGGTACTTTTCTGGAACAGATTTCAGAGCTTCCCTGATCTCTATTTGAGATTGGCGAATTTGATGCCATTTATCTATATCCTTACTCATATCCTTATTCATATAATCATTTAGATCTAAAGCTACTTTATACAGATTTTTCATGCTTTCCTCACCATGATTTCTAGCATCTTTCCCTTTGTGCAAGACGTTTCCGTAGTCTTTCATAGCTTGTTTAGAAGATATATTAAAGTCGTTAATAATGGATTTAATCATTCTTATCATTTTATTGTTCAAAATGTGTATAATACAACTATCTTGTTCTTTATATTCTTTTATTTTATTCTTCATAATCTCAATAGTATTGGTAAATTCATTAATTAGATTCTTGACTCGTTCTGGTCTGTGCTCTTTTTGCTGACTATGTATCTTGTCCCCAATTTTTGTTAGAAGAGGGATCGATGCATCTCTGGGTTCAATTTCGGGCCATTTTGAGGGGGACATCGAGTGGTGGGCACGAGGCTCTTGGAGGTGGCTTGAGGATGGTGCATCTGGTGAGTGTTGCTCGACTTTATTGGGGCGATGTTCGTTTGCATCGTTGGATGATGAGATTCTGCTGCTGTCCATGTGAGTCTTCCTTTTTGATCATAAGGTGTATATAATGTTTATCTTATTTTTATCCAGTAGTGAGAAAATATCTACAGAGATAACAAAACACTCAACTACTCTCAACTATACTCAAGCTGTTTTCTCTTTGTCAAGGGCGGAATGTCGAGTTCCCTGCAAGGTCCCTTGTCAATAAAGTCTCGACATGGTAAACTAAACTAAACTAAGTCTAGTTTAGTTGCTCTTCACAGGGAGGACCTATGCGCCAAGTGAATATCCACCAAGCCAAGACCCACCTCTCCCAACTCCTTGAAGATGTAGCACAAGGAGAGGAGATCGTCATTGCAAAGGCAGGCAAGCCCATAGCACGTTTGGTCGCGGTCACAACGCCAAGCCAGCCCCGTCGGCGTGGACTCCTCAAAGGACGAATCACTATTGCTGCTGACTTCGATGCCCCTCTCCCAGAGGAGATCCTAACTTCTTTCGAAGGAGACCTCTGATGCGCCTTCTGCTAGATACCCACATTCTGCTCTGGTGGCTGGCTGATGATCCGGCTTTACCAGGACAGGCCGACGTTCTGATTGCCGACTCAGCAAATGAGATCCTTGTGAGCCCTATCAGTTTGTGGGAGATTGCCATTAAGGTCCGCCTCGGCAAGCTTACGGCAGATATTGACGAAATCCACACGGCAGCTTTGACCAACGGCTTTACAGTACTCCCCTTTACCGATCTGCACGCTGTCGCAGTTGCGCGTCTGCCTGACTACCACCGTGACCCGTTCGACCGCGCCCTGATTGCCCAAGCACACGTTGAACCGCTCTATCTTCTCACTCATGACCAGATGATTGCTAGCTATAGCAGGAATATACTGCTCGTGTAATTGACCCGCCTACTAAAGAGCCTCTTGACATTTTGTAGCTTATAAGCTATACCTATGGTATGTATGAGATCAAGGAGTACATTACCGAAACGGACGAAAGCCCTTTTGCAGAATGGTTGAAAGGGCTACGAGATAGAAGAGCAAGGAACAAAATTGCAGCTCGTATCCGCCGTGCAAGTCTTGGTAACCTTGGTGATTGGAAGCGCTTGGAAAATGCTCAAGGTCTTTGTGAGATGCGAGAACATTCAGGAGCAGGATACCGCATTTATTTTGGCTTTGTTGGGAAAACAGTCATTCTCTTGCTAGCAGGCTCAGATAAAGGAGACCAAAACAGAGTCATTGCTAGGGCCAAGCAATATTGGGATGATTATCAAAGGAGAACAAAACCATGAGAACAAGCAGACCATTCAGCGAAACTCTTAACGAGATCCTGAAAGATCCCGAGGAAGCGGCTCTCTACTTGGAAGCCTGTTTGGAAGATGGGGATATGGAGCTATTCACTGCTGCTCTGAGAGATGTAGCAGAGGCTCATGGTGGGATGAGCTACCTCTCCCAGGCGACTCATCTCAATCGCGAAACGCTCTACCGCACTCTTTCAAAGGATGGCAATCCACGCCTCGATACGTTACACAAAATTCTGGC
>CBJMBI010000491.1:0-3455 GCA_966427955.1 uncultured Ktedonobacterales bacterium | reverse complement strand
CACTGAAAATGCTGGTGTCGTCGGTTCGATTCCGTCCCTTGGCACCCTATGACCTAAAGAAACTGCCTCAAGTGGCTCTAGAAGCGGCTTGAGGCAGTATTGTTTTCGTCACTACTCATCCTTTGACAGCTTATTGACAGCTTATCGCTCTTAATGTCAAAATACCATGTTGTGATACATGTGACATATCACTTAATTTGCATACTTGATCCATCGACAGTACACGGTCGCTGCCGTTCCCTTTGATGGATCAAGCATCTAGATGCATGGAGAGCAGGAAAAAGCGGTAATGGCAGAGCAACAAGAACCTCTCGGGCTGCAAGTTGGTGAGTACCGTTTGCTCCGCCAGCTTGGCAAAGGAAGCTTTGGGGCAGTCTATCTGGCTGAAAATCGCTATAATTACTCTCAAGCTGCGGTCAAACTCCTTCGATTTCACCTGACTAGCCCCGAGGACTTCAAAGAGTTTCTCAATGAAGCGCGCACGATTCGCCTACGCCATGAACATATTGTTCCCCTGCTCGACTTTGGTCTCACCCGTGAGAATACTCCGTACTTGGTAATGGAATATGCTCAAGGTGGGACACTCCGGCTGCACTGCCCCGAAGGAACCAAGGTCCCATTTGAGACTCTCGATAGTTATGTAGCCCAATTGGCCTCAGCTTTACAGTATGCCCATGATCATCGCGTGATCCACCGGGATGTCAAGCCTGCAAATGTGTTAGTGCGGGCTGATGGGACACTTCTGCTTAGCGACTTTGGGATTGCTAAGGTGCTGGAACAGAGTTCCTTTGTGAGCTTGCAGAAGCAAGTAGGCACCCCAGCATACATGGCCCCTGAGCAAAGCCAGGGGAAGCCATGTCCAGCAAGTGACCAGTATTCGCTGGCCGTTATGGTCTATGGGTGGCTGGCAGGTCGACTTCCCTTTCAGGGTGCAGCTTTGGAAGTCGTCGTGCAACATCGGCTTGATGAGCCACCTTCATTGCAGTCACTGTGCCCAGAAGTGCCCATGCAGGTGGAGCGAGTGGTGATGCGAGCACTGGCAAAAAAGCCAGAAGAGCGCTTCAGTACAGTTGAACAGTTTGCACAGGCACTGCATGCAGCTTTTCAAGAGTCCTCTTCCAAAGATCTGAGGATTCAACCAGATAATATGCCTGACTGTAGTGCACTCCCAGTCATTGGTGGTTCACAATCATCGATACAATCATTTCCATCATCTCAATCTTGGATCATTAATGATCCAGCAACTCCCGCTGTCTCACCTGGTACAGCTTTGCAGCAAACCATTGATGCAGGTATGCTGTCAGACAACTCTGTCGATGGTACTTATGTATCAGAAATACCAGTCCCACTCCCTGCTGAGAGAGAAACACCGCAGTCTCAGTTACAGCTTGCTTACTCTGGTGCGATGCAGGCAATACTGAAGAGTCCGCCTTCTTTCCCAGAGGAGAAACTATCAATGATCCAGAGTTCACGTGTGGTTCCCTCTTCCCAACCCTCTTCTTCTGCACCTGTTGGTACCGTGGTTCCTCCTTCTCATGGCAAGAGAATCTCAGGACGTACACTTATGGTTACATTCCTGTGCCTTGTTCTACTGGTTGGCCTTACTGGAGGAGTATGGACTTTTCTCGTACAACAGCGCCTATTGAACTCCCAATATATCACCGTAACACCTCTGGCTACTACTTTTGCCGCTGCGACCAGCGGCGCTCAGTTTGGTTCCAATAGTGCTTCTGTTGTTGGTCCTCCGACCCTGCCAGCAGAAACTGTCAATAGCATCCTTGCAGGAACCCCTATGGCCGGACTGGGAGCGGTTATTGAAGAGGCATCACGTAATACCAATATTGATGATGCTTTTGCCCTTGCTGTCTGGTGGGCTGATACAAATGGCGGCGCAGCGGGTGTAGGTCTGAGCTATCGCAATCCTGGTGGCGTACGCGGTAGTGCTCCAGTAGGTGAGGGTGGTTATACTATCTATCCCTCTTATACAGATGCTATCTACGACTGGTTTAACATTATAGAGAGCAGATATATCAACCGTGGCTTGACCTCCGTCTATACGATTTCCTATCCATATGTTGGCACTTCTGGCGCTGCAAGTTGGGCCAACAAAGTCTTTAACTTGATGGTCAGATACCGTGCTATGGTTTCAGCACCTGCTCTGTCCCCAACGTCTATTCCAACCCGCCAGGACAATACTCCCATCTCGTGAGTATAAGTCTCAGGCTTATTAGCAAGCTCAGTGAGACAGCTATATTGCACTGGCGCTTTGGTTTCGAAGTCCAGTATATCCGCTTCCCTATGAATAAAGACTTATTTTCTCAACCGTTAAGCATCTTGTGCGAGTATAGACTACTCAAGCTACTAACGATCCCTTCTTACTGTCAGTAGCCAACGGAGTGGTCTATGTCAGCGTTGAAGAGGGTAAGCTGTATGTGTTCCATCTACAAGCATAGGTTCAGCGCCTCAGTATTTTTGAGATAGTTTATACTAGTGGGGAAACAAGCTTTAGCTGCTAAAAAAGTCATTTAGTCCGGCCATTGCATCTTTTTGCATAGTCGGTAACACATGAGAGTAAGCATCCAGAGTCATGCTAATTTCACTATGACCCAGGATCTCTTGCACAACCTTTGGATAGACACCTTTGCTCAAGAGCAGAATAGCATACCCTATTGCTACAAATCAGCTTTAGCGGAGGCAAAGTGGTTACCAGATACAGCATATTATTCACTCATATGATATGATTGTACTAGAATAAGGATCATAAAAGCTCGCTTGAACAGAGGTTTCTCAATCATGGTTGAGATCACAGGCACCTTCGTCACATTTACACCACCCAAAGATGCGGCCTATTTGATTGGGGATTTTACCGACTGGGATGAGATTCTCTTACCTATTCAGGGACCTCTCACCATTGAATTCCCTCGAGGTGCTTATGTTGAGTACGCCTATCTTGATACTGACAAGCGGCCAGTGATCGATGTGACAAACCCTGAGAAGCCAAAGAATCCCTGGTACTCCTACCATTCCTCGATAACTCTTCCCCAGAACCAATTTCAAACACCGCCACGGCCACGAAGCTTGAGAGGTACTGTACATGAATATGTCATCGAGTCCAAAAGCTTTGGGCAGGGTTGGACCTATTTTATGTATGAACCGCCAACTTCCCCTATCGCAACACTCTATGTACACGACGGAGCAGCATTTTATCAGAAGCTCCATTTTCATGAAGTGGCAGAGGCATTGTTAGAGCAAAAGTTGATCAGACCAGTACGCCTCGTCATGATAGAGCCACGAGACCGCATGAAAGATTATTGGTTCAACCAGAAGTATGAAGCCTTGTTGCTGGAGGAAATCTTGCCTGAAGTCGACCACCGCTATGGTTCAACGCCAGAGCGAGGGTTATGGGGAGCTTCTATGGGTGGATTAGTCTCTGCATGGTTAGCATGGCGAAACCC
>CBJMBI010000490.1:0-3461 GCA_966427955.1 uncultured Ktedonobacterales bacterium | reverse complement strand
TAAAGCGCTTCTTGCTCGAAGATCTTCTACAGGATCAGAGGGCTTTAGCCCGAGTTAACGTACGGACCAGCTAAAGCTGGTCCGTAGAGGTGGGGTTGAGTTGGCTGGTTAAATTTTCAACCATCATAAGCGGGTCCCTACTCTTTCGGGCGCTAAAGCGCTTTTTGCTTGAATGCCCGATGCAGAACCAGAGGGCTTGAGTCCTCTTGGTTTGCCCTGCCTACAAGTTGGTGGATTAAAAAGTCAAAGATCGTTATCTGCACTTTTTGTGATGTTTTTTAATGTACGGAAGCGTTGTATGAAAATCACTATTCCTGAACTTGCCCTAGTAGTATTAGTGGGTCCCTCGGGGGCTGGCAAATCTAGTTTTGCACGTGAGCATTTCCAACCGACTGAAGTTATTTCATCAGATTTCTGTCGTGGCCTTGTCTCTGATGATGAAAATGATCAGACAGCTACTGAAGATGCCTTCCAGGTGTTGCACTACATTGCAGCCAAGCGACTCGCTCGTGGTAAATTGACCGTCATTGATGCAACGAATGTCCAGTTGGAAGCACGTAAGCATCTCCTCAAACTTGCACGTGAGTATCACTGTCTGGCGGTTGCGATTGTCTTTAACTTGCCGAACAATATCTGTCATGAGCGCAATCGTCTGCGTCCAGATCGCAATTTTGGCTCACATGTCGTGCGCAATCAGGCGATGCAGCTCCGGAAATCGCTGAGAGGCCTCAAAGATGAAGGCTTCCATAGCGTTCACATCTTGGACACGCCCGAGCAAGTTGCTGCCGTGGAGCTTGAGCGCACGCGCCTCTGGAACAATCTCAGGCACGAGCATGGCCCCTTTGATATCATTGGGGATGTCCATGGCTGCTTCGACGAACTGCAAGAACTCTTGCAGCGGCTTGGTTACCAGATTTCGTTTCATGCAGGTAATTATCAGATTAAGCATCCTCAAGGGCGTCGTGTCATCTTTGTGGGTGATCTGGTGGATCGTGGTCCAAAGGTACCTCAAGTGCTCCATCTCGTGATGGATATGGTAGCGAATGGCGTTGCATTCTGTGTTCCTGGTAACCACGACAACAAATTGCTACGAAAGCTCTGCGGTCGTAAAGTGCAGGTAACGCATGGCCTTGCTGAGACGCTGGGGCAGTTGGCGCAACAGACACCAGAGTTTGTAGAACGTGTCAAAACCTTTCTCAATAGTCTCGTCAGCCATTACGTGCTGGATGGTGGCAAACTGGTGGTTGCACATGCTGGCATGAAAGAAGCCATGCAAGGTCGTGCCTCGCGTGCCGTACGTGAATTTGCCCTTTACGGTGAGACGACTGGCGAAACTGACGAATTTGGTCTGCCTATACGCTACAACTGGGCGGCAGAGTATCGTGGCCGAGCTATGGTTGTTTATGGCCATACTCCCATGCCCAAGCCAGAATGGCTCAATAACACAATCAATATCGATACTGGTTGTGTTTTTGGCGGCCAGCTCACCGCGCTACGTTATCCCGAAAAAGAACTGGTCTCAGTCCCGTCTGCTGCTACCTATAGCGAACCAGCACGCCCTTTCCTGTTGCCGGAAGGGCAGGCGAGTATGCTCAGTGCTCAGCAGCAGCATGATGATATTCTTGATATCGAGGATGTGTCAGGCAAGCGCATCATCTCAACACGTCTGCAACGCCAGATTATTATTCGTGAAGAGAATGCTATCGCTGCTTTAGAGGTTATGAGCCGATTTGCTGCCAATCCTCGCTGGCTGATCTACCTTCCGCCCACGATGTCTCCGAGTGAGACGAGCAAAGAGCCGGGTTTGTTGGAACATCCAGCTCAAGCCTTTGATTACTATCGCAATGAAGGCATTGTGCGCGTCATCTGCGAGGAAAAGCATATGGGATCACGTGCGGTGGTGATTGTTTGTCGGGATGAAGAGGCGGCACGGCGGCATTTTGGGGTGCTCAACGAGGGTATTGGCATCTGCTATACCCGTACTGGGCGTCGCTTCTTTGATGATAGCGCTCTCGAAGCAGAGTTCTTGGCTCGTGTGCGTACTGCCCTGGATGCTAGTTCATTCTGGCAGCGCTTTGAGAGTGAGTGGGTCTGTCTGGACTGCGAATTGATGCCCTGGTCGGTCAAGGCTCAATCGCTGCTGTTACGTCAGTATGCGGCTGTGGGTGCAGCTTCGTGCAGCGCTTTGGCTCAATCTGTTGCTTTGTTGCAACAGGCTACTGCGCGTGGTCTGGATATGGGCAATCTCCTTGAAACCTATCAGCACAGTCAGTCCCTTGCGCAACGCTATGTCGAGGCCTATCGCCGCTATTGTTGGTCTGTACACTCTATCAATGATCTAAAGTTAGCACCTTTTCATCTACTGGCAACACAGGGACATACCTACTTTGATCGTGATCATAGCTGGCATATGCAAACATTAGCGGGCATCTGTCAGGCTGATGAGCGGTTGCTGCTTGCTACGCCTTATCTAGTTATCGATGTGACTGATCCATCCAGTGTTGAGGAGGGTGTGCGCTGGTGGGAACAGCTCACTGAGCGTGGTGGTGAGGGCATGGTAGTCAAGCCTCTGGAGTTTATCGCGCAGGGTCGACATGGTCCTGTTCAGCCTGCAATCAAATGTCGTGGGCCTGAGTATCTGCGTATCATCTACGGTCCAGAATATGATGTGCCTGAAAATCTCGAAAGGTTACGTGAACGAGGCTTGCGTATGAAGCGTTTGCTGGCCATGCGCGAATTTGCCTTAGGTGTCGAGGCGCTGGAACGCTTTGTGCATGATGATCCGCTGCGTCGCGTGCATGAGTGTGTCTTTGGGGTGCTAGCTCTGGAAAGCGAGCCTGTGGACCCACGGCTGTAGGAGTTTTTCCCTCTTATTTGTCCGTCAAGACCTGTTTAAGGATAGTAATTAGTTCATCGATTTCAAAGGGTTTTTGCATCCCAATGAGCTGACGCCGGGTAATTTCCTGTTGTGGGAGGCAGGCACTAATCATAATCACTGGAATATCCTTCAGTGGCTTGTGGGCATGCAAATAATCATAGAGATCAAGGCCATTCATATGCGGAAGCAGATAGTCTAACAGGATAGTGTCCGGCTTGATCTCCTGTAGGACAGTGAGTGCATGGTCGGCCTCTGTAACGAGGAAGGCCATGTAGGGAGTTTCTTGATTGATAGCTTCAACAAGGCAAGCGCCTACGCTAGCATCATCTTCGATCACCAGAATGACTTTTTGTTGCATCTGTTTATCTTGTATGCTATAAGTAGGTTGCATTAAATAATCTTCCTTCCTATTGTGATGATGTCTTCCTTATTTCGCAAATATCGATGGTCTTCTCTTCTTAGCCCAGGCTTATGTGCATAATACGCATAAAAACACAATCTGGTTTCACCAACGTCGGCCCGAGGAAGCCTCTGCATTCATGCATGGGGAAAGCGGCCCACTCTCGTCCCTGGATAAGCAGGC
>CBJMBI010000489.1:0-3473 GCA_966427955.1 uncultured Ktedonobacterales bacterium | reverse complement strand
GGCTGCCAGTAAAATTGGCGATTGTTGTCGATGCCCTGTACGCCGACTGTTGCCGCCTGGCCATTGGTAAAGGTAATGATGGGCGCACTATATACCGGATAGCCCAACTGCCAGGATGTGGATGTCCCGTCAGATACCTTGAACTCGATTGGCGGTGTGATGAGCGTCGTGACATTCGTGATGATCTGCTGGTTGCGAAATGTGTCACTGGATGTCGTTACTTTGACGGTTGGCACGTAAAGCAACTCGCCGGAAGCATTGGCAGGGTCATGGGCTGTTTGTAGCGGGAAGGCCCCAAGTCTCGCATAGCGACTCATAAAGAAACATTCCCCATAGCGATCCACGTACCAGAATGAGTCTCCATCTGCTTGTGCAAGCTGATCCATCTCTGTCGAGTAGTAGGATGCGAAAGGAACCGTCAAGGGATGCATCTGATAGATTTGTGCTCCTTGTGCGATGTGTGGACCACGCACAGCACAGGAAAGCACAAACAGTTGTGGCATGTACTGTGGGTCGGAGGTCGTGAGCGTCACTTTGGTTTGCAGGCCAACGCCACTGAGATTGGTGCCGAGTGGCGCTATCCAGATCTGGTAGTAGAGCGATGTGCCACCACTATTCCGCAGCCCGGCCAGGCCAGTCGCTAACGGTGAAGTATCAAGGTAGCTTATTATACAGGAGCCATCCCAATAGGCATTGATGAGGCCACCCTCCATGACAACTTTTGTGATATGGAAGGTTCCACGAGTAAACGTGATACTCGCTGATCCCAGAAGTGTCCGAACATTGCTACTGACCTTGTAGAGTTGCAGCGAATTTGTAGAACCCCCAGATGAGCTAGCGTCAAATACTACTAGCTCATAGAAGTTGCTGCCATTGGTATAGTGCCACACCAGGCCACCGCTATCGCTCTGGTTTATGCAACACGCAATTTCGATGTCTCCAACTGATGCAGGAGCGTTTGAGAGATACAGACCAGACGAGCCACCCGAGAGCGATAACTGTGATTGAGCTGTGGTGTAGAGGACAGAGGCAGAAGAGCCACCAGTCCTACTGGTATTTGTATAATTTGCCAGTGTGTTTGTGCTGAACAGGTCTTGTGTTGGGGATGGCTGTGGTGTCCAGTAGCCAAGGGATGCACCTGCGCCGCTATTTGCTACGGACTCCCAGGAACTTCCGGCATTAATGGATGTAGAAACGGCAATGCTCGTCCCTGTCGGAGTGTTGGCGTTGTACATCGCGTTGGACGAGGATACATAGGTAACAGGAGAAAGATTGAGCACAGGCGAGACACGTGTACCGCTCACTGTGCCATATGCCCCGCAAATCCGCGTGTACAACCCCATAATCACGGGCGTGCTCACCGGAGGCGTTGCACTGCTCAGGATCATTTGTAAAATGAGATGCATTCCGGTAGTGTTTGTGCCGCGTGGAAGTTGCGGAATCTCCGCGCCATTCGTGCATTGCCGCCAGGTACTCCCGTTATCAATACTTGCCAGCACCATTGTCGTTGTTTCTGGCTGTCCAGTGCTGTCCAGGTCGGTCCAACTGATTTGATTATAGCCACAGGTACTCGATGGAAGCGCGGTGGCTGCCGATGTCCAAGTGCCAACGGTAGTTGTGACCATGCTAAAATTATCAATGTATCCGGTAACGGCTGATGTTCCACTGGTATAGGTTCTAAAACCGATAGCCCCGGCGTTTGGGTACTGATTATCCAGAATATCAATGTCAGGCGTACTCTTATGATTAAAATAAATAGTATGTCTGATCCCTTGCACGACAATTTTGAGATGATAAAACGTGTTGGCATTAATGGTTTCTGCTATATAGGCGAGCAACACATTCGATGACCCACTGGTGTTAGCATTATTATTTGCTCCGTAGCTCAGTTGTATGCCACCATTCGTGATGTTTGCCCAATACGCAAAATTGTTATCGGCATTACTCCATCCTGTCTGCCGATACATGATGCCGCAATTCCCGTTGGTGGAACTGAGTTTTAAATCAGCCTCAATGGTGCCGTTCCAGAAATAGCCTGCCCAGTCAAAACGACATTGACACCATGCTCCTCCAGTTGGTTCCGCCCCTGTCCTTATGCTATAGACCCCACTAGAGAGTGCTTGTGTGCCGTCGTTATTTGCTCCTGCTTGAAATGTTTGTTGATTCAGGATAGTACTGCTTGACCAATTTTGTGTCAGGGGATTAGAAGCGCTTCCAAGTGTGAGATTCCCATTGCCGTCTGGACCCGTCAGCACTTGAGTTGATCCTGTATTCCATGCGGTTGTGCCCCCATAGGCCACAACGATATCACTGACTGTTTGGGCCGCTGCGCTATTAATGGTAATTTGCGTTTGAATTAGAGCAGGAATAGCACTTGGATCAGGACCAGCAGCAAATTGCTCACGAAGATAGAGCGAAAGACCTGATACATTGCTGCCTGGTGGCAGACCTGGGAGTGCCTGACTGTTTGTACATTGCAGCCAGGTATTCCCGTCGTACGAAACGAGCAGAACCATTGCAGGGCTTGTGCCACCACTGGATGGAGTTGAGGCTTGTGTGCCAGGCGGATAGGTTACTTGAGTTGAAGCGCCTGAAGTTGGGAGTGAAGCTGCCCAAGTAATGGTTGAATTCTGTACTAAGCCAACAGAAGAGATACTATGTGCAGGGCTCACACGATAGCTTTTGAGCGGATCATAGACAGAGACAATAGAAGTAATAATGGTTGGGATAAGATAGCCGCCAAATGTTCTTCTGGCTGTTACTGGAGGATTGAGTTGTGTTACGGTTGCCGACGTGCCGAAAAACGGACTGCCAGACTGAGAGCCAAGGTAACAATTCTTGCCATACAAGGTATACGTGCCCGCGCTAGAACCCGCAAGATACAGATAAACGCCTGTAATCGTTTTGCCGCTGAGTCCTGTCAATGCGATGTTGCGGGTGTACCAACAATTTTTGGCATAGCCGCTCAAATCTTGGAACGCATCGATATTCACGCCATTTTGATCAAAAAGCCCGACGCTATTATTTACATCAAGTTTTGCTCCATAAGGTGAGGTTGAGCTTCCACCATATTGAGAGAGATACGTCCCATCACTAAAGAGTAAGTCCATTCCTCCCATGAATGCCGGAGAGGTGCTAGCAAACCACATATCAAAATTGAACGTGTCTGAACTTCCAACCGTCATACTTCCAGACCAAATCTGAATATACGCGAGATCGATAAAAAGCTCATCACTGGTTTCTATGCCACCTGATTCGGTAGCAGGCACATTCTGTGCTGTGGCAATTGACGTAAACACAGCAGTTACTTTAATAGCGCTTTGTGTCGTTGGACTCAGTTCATTATTCGAGGCGACCATGTTCGTCAGCGTGCCGCTACTAAAATCACTGGTAACACTTTCTGTCAACATGAACTGCGTGCCTGCCCTGATCAATTCTAAATCCCCGGTATTCGTGGTAATTGGTGGCACAAG
>CBJMBI010000488.1:0-3480 GCA_966427955.1 uncultured Ktedonobacterales bacterium | reverse complement strand
TACAGGACCGGATGAACATCCTACAAGCGGCTGAAGACTCGCTCACCTATAAGAGGCAGGACACCATTGAGTACCTCACGCTCGGTCAAATCCTGGTGAGGCTACCAGAGCCCAGCACGCTCACGGCTCAAACCTGCACACAAGAAGATATACCGTCTTAGAAAGAGAGTGAGCGAATGAACGTATTCGAGTGGCTTTTAGGTGTCACTGACTTAGATATCTTGACCATAGCTGCACTATATCAGCTTACAGTCATAACTGTATTTGTCCTGTTCGCCATACGAATTGGGGACGTGAGAACACTAGACGATTTGTTGCCAGAGGATGATAGAAGATGAAAGAAGTTGACCAGATACAGCCAAATTATGCACCATTCTATGCGGGTGCTCTCTATCCTAAGCTTGCAAAGATTTTTCAGAAGCATGGCTATGCATTAGCTGTACATGGTAGTATGGCAAGGGATTTTGATATTATTGCTGTTCCATGGGGAGAGAAGTTATCAAGGCCTGAAGAGGTTTTGAAAGAAATCACAGATGGGTTTGTCATTCATGTAGTTGGTGAGCCTGATACAAAACGCTATGGCAGGATTGCCTACACCATCTCGGTAGGTTTTGGGGATTGTGCCTTGGATTTGTCATTTTTCCCAGGGGCGCTAGACGATCTGCTGCCAGAAGAGGAGAGAGCATGAGAGAGCATAAATATCAGGCTTGGCATAAGAAAGAGCAGAAGATGTACATACCCAATTATTTGCACTTCTCTCCAGAAGGCGAGTTATTTGGGGTATTGGTCAATGAAGGCCAATTGCTCTCTATCGATGATTTCGAGCTGAGAGAGTACACAGGTTTTAGAGACTACAAAGGACAAGAGATATATGAAGGTGACATCATCCGTATTGACGAAGGATGTGTAGGAACTATTGTATACAGATCAGCATGCTTCTACTATGAAGATAAGTATGATGGCCCCCTCATGATTGAAGATCTAGGCTCTGATCTGATAGTCCTTGGCAACGTCTACCAGCATAATCACCTGCTTCCAGAAGATAGCGATAATTAGCATTAGGAGGATAAGAGTATGGCAGTTGAGATTGTACCAACCAATGTAGTTATAGAGCAGATAGATATCAACCTTCTACAGCCACATCCTCGCAATGTGGATATCTACGGACAAGAGGATGTCTCTGAATTACAGCAAAGCATTGCAGAGTCTGGATGGATTAAGCCGCTTACTGTGAACCCTGAGTATATGGTGATCAGCGGTCATAGGCGCTATCAAGCTGCTAAGGCACTGGGTTATACAAAGCTTCCCGTTGTGGTTGAGAAGTTCGCGTCTCCAGAAGCTGAGATGGAACGACTCTTGAGGGAAAACGAAAACCGAGGAAAGACACCGGAACAGCAGATTAGGGAAGGAATGACGTGGGAACCAATCGAAAAGAAGAAGGCAGAAGAGCGCGAAAAATCAGGCAAAAAGGCAGACCCTCCGGAAAATTTTCCGGAGGGTGAAAAAGGTGAAGTCCGTGACATCATAGCCCGCCGTGTCGGTTTAGGTTCTGGCAAGACCTATGAAAAAGGCAAGGATGTAGTGGCGTTCATTGACAAAGAGCTACGTATGGGTGACATCCTTCATTATGCTGAGATATTGCGAACACAGTTGAACGAGCAAAGCATCACTGCTGCATGGAATACGCTTGACAACATAAGAAAGGCCAAAACAAAAGCAGAGCAGGAGCAAAAGCGAAAAGAGGCAGAATTGAAAAGACAACAGGAATTGAGACACCAACGTTACCTTGAAGCAGTGAAGAAAGCAGATCACTGTCAACTCTATCATTGTGGTGTCTCCGAGCTTTCACAGCATGTACGGCCAGAAAGCATTGATTTTATTATCACTGATCCTCCATACCCTAGAGAATTTCTATCTGTCTATGACGATCTAGCAGAGTTCGCTGCTTATGCGCTAAAGCCCGGGGGATCCCTCATAGCAATGGTTGGTCAATCCTACCTGCCTGAAATCATGGAGAAACTAGGCAAACACATGGGCTATCACTGGATGCTAGCCTATCTCACTCCAGGCGGTCAATCTCCTCAACTCTGGCAAAGAAATGTCAATACCTTCTGGAAACCGCTTTTGTGGTATGTGAAGGGTGAATATGCAGGTAAGTGGATTGGTGATGTTTGCAAGAGTGATGTCAATCAAAATGATAAACGCTTTCACAAGTGGGGACAGTCTGAAAGCGGTATGGCAGACATCATTGAACGCTTTACAGAAACTGGTCAGCTCATCTGTGATCCTTTTGTAGGTGGAGGGACAACTGCAATTGTGGCTATGGAGCTAGAACGCCAGTTTATTGGATGCGATATCGATGAAACTTGTATTGTGGCTGTAGAAGAGATAAAAACTTCTTTAGTTCGTGAGGTGACGGCATGAGCGCAAATGAACGAACCGGATGGAGAGACAAAGAGCTAAGTGAACGCCATAGACTTTGGGGATTTAATTGTCCGATGGTAGACCTTGATTTTCTGGCTGTTGAGTACCACATAGGCAAGCCTGTGCTTATTGCAGACTACAAGCGATTTACAGCCCAGAAACCCGATCTAAGACACCCATCATATAAGGCCATAATGCTACTAGCAGACGGCTATCAAGACGGGCCACTTCCATTCATCATTCCCTTCTATTGGCCTAATATTTGGGCTTTTCGCGTTATTCCTGTTAACGAAGAGGCGCGTAAGCATTTTTATGAGGATGAAATGCTTACAGAGAAAGAATACGTCTCGCGCCTTTATCGCATAAGAAGTTTGGCTCTTACAGGAAATATTGTTCCTGCACTGCATAATACTTTGCCAATAGAGGAATTTTCCGCATAACCCTAGTTCTTGGTATTAGAGCCTCAGTCAGGGATTTACCAAGAACTATCTAAATCTTGGTAAACCTCTGGCATTTGACCAGGCTATTTACGATAGAACCATTATTTCAATAGAGGGTGCATATATGAAAAACGAGATCATGGGTTTACAATGCATAACGCGAAAAGTGGTTGAAGCTTACCTAAAGTGTGCTATACTTACACTAGGTTTTGAGGAAAGGAGAAAAGGATATGATAGTCATGGAAAACAAGCTACTTACGCTGGAAGAAGTGGCCCAACAACTTCGGGTCACACGGCGTACAGTCAAGCGGTATATTGCTTTAGGTCAACTAGAGGCTGTTCGTGTTGGAGGAGGATACCGTGTAAGGCCAGAGGCACTAGGTCGCTACATAGCCAGAAACATCTTACCGGAAACAGACAAAAAATAAAGCCACCCGCATGGTGGCAGAAACAATTTACAGCAGTTAGGCTACTTCTAATGGATTGGTCCCCGGCAAGAAGCAGCCTTAGGAACTACCTGCCTACGTTTAGTATAACCAAAGTTAGACAACAATGCAATGGTTATACGACGATGTGGGCATACGAAAGAAGGTGTGCTCATGAATAGAAACTCTCC
>CBJMBI010000487.1:0-3481 GCA_966427955.1 uncultured Ktedonobacterales bacterium | reverse complement strand
TAGAGCAAGGGACTCATAAGCCCTGTGTCACTGGTTCGAGTCCAGTCGCCGCTACCAATGTTTGTCCCCTAGCCTGTAGAGCAGGTTTAGGGGATTTTTTTGTTGGCAGATGTACAGTGAAAAATATGTGAATCCCTATTCACCCTTCTGGATGAGCTGAGCTATCATTTGTTTCAGCTCAGTCAAGGATGAGTCTATTCGGGCAATGTCGTCCTTAGTTGCCAAGGTTATCTCTATGCGATCAAGGCGTGCATTAATCTCCTCAATACGTTTTACATCAGCTATTGCTAGGTAACGACGCCGAATATGACTATGCCAAGGATGAGGCACACGAACATAACAAAAGCTCCAATCACTGCAAGCCTCAGAAATTTCCCAGTGATTAGAGCCAGTCGAACCGTCAGGTTCAAGTCGAGTCGCAAGGACTCACAGGAAGGATATCACATATGATTACATCTAACCAAGGGTGCTAGGACGTTTGAGCACGATGGGAATGGATAGATATGTTACTTTTTTTCATGGGTATACGTGTAACGCAAGAAGCCACTTTCTTAAGTGATGACATAACATAATAAAAAGAGAATTCCTGGAAAGGAAATGGCTCTGATGGATACCACAGCAGTGCGAGCGGAGATACATAAGCGCTTTGATCCAGTTCTGGAGGCAATGATTATAAAAGAACTGACAGCACAGATGGCAGCTCCACAATCTGGAGCGGAGTTTGCTACTCTGGCTCCCGCTTTGCTGACTCTGCTAGTGAGCCAGCAGCGGCAACAGGTCCCTGTCCAACAGCCTGGGTCGCCATGGGCAACACTACTCCCTGTCTTGACTGCTCTGCTAGCTGGTCAGCAGCGGCAACAGGTCCCTGTCCAACAGCCTGGGTCGCTATGGGCAACATTACTCCCCATCTTGACTGCTCTGCTAGCTGGTCAGCAACAGCAACAGCCTACACAGTTGTCACCACTGGTATCAGCTCTGTCAAAAGCTTTTGCTCCTGTCTTTGCCTCAGTTTTCACTGGCAAACCGAGAGGCAAATTTAGCGAGGAGAAGCAAAGAGAGGAGAGACGTGAAGAGAGGAAACAAGAAGAGGGTAAGGGAGGAGAAGCGGCTGAGGGTCCTGCTAGCTCTGGTCAATAGCAGCAACCCTCAACCAGAAGTATAGAGCGCCGAGGACCTCAATGGACACTCGGCGCTTTCCATAGGTCCCTCCCTCATTACTCTGCCCCCGTTCTGCAATAGCCTCCCATTGGAGAAAACGATGAAAACCAAGAAGTTATGCACCAAGATTGCCTAATCTCGTTGTTGCATGTCATTGGTGTGCGGAGAAAGAGTGAGAGTGCGGTTGTCTCCTCCCTCATACTCGAAATACCCACTTTCTTGCGAAAGAGAGACCGTTATCTTGCTAATATGGAGGAGATACATCACATTTACCGTTGTGCTTGTTAATATCGAAGAGATAGATAAACGAGGAAAAATATGTTATATTTTTCCTCGGAGGAATGGGGTTATTCTTCCAGATTACCAGTGTTTCGTCAATCGTAGTACAGGAACTGAAGAGACTGAAAAAGACTGAGAAGAAATCCTATGTAATGGCAAAAAGGAGAAACTCGATGGTGCAAGTATCAGTCAAAAGTTGCCAGCAAGAGCAACGTTTCCCATGGGGACGCTTGATTCAGTGTACCGGTCTATTGGTGGCCGGGCTCTTTCTCGCCATCCTGGTGGCCGCCTTCACTCCAGGTTTAAGTAGTACCGCTCACGCAGCAAGCATCGAGATTGAGAACGAGCCGACAGCCACTATTGGGCATAGCGGAAGCATCGTTCAGCCAACAGGTGTGATCTGGCATGGAAAGGGAGCTATTGTTCAACCGACAGGCTTTGTCGGGCATCATGGAAGCGCTGCTTTGTCGACAGGCCTTGTTGGACGTGGAAACCTGTTTCAACAAACGGCCTCCGTCTACCATACAGGTGGGAATGTGGTCCAGGAAATGCTTATTGCAAGGACTACCAACGGAACGATTATACAGAGGATTATCAATATCTTCCCAGTTGTCTATCTCAGATGATCTTGTCATGAGTCAAACAACGTGGGTTGGACGTTCGACATTCTGATTGATCAACATGTAATGTGGTCAACAGGTATTACAATCGAATAGACGACAGGAGCTAATGGATTGCGACTGTAATGAAGATTGTAAAATCGGACTGACATAGGTAACACCAAGGCAAATCTCAATCAAACTGAGATTTGCCTTGGCCTATCTTTGAAGATCTCAATGCTCTTTCTCAGCTTGGCTCACTAGTTGAGACCGCCTGCCGCGACGAGAGGAAATTTTAAGATAATTTTTATATGATATACGTTGCCAACTTTTGCATCTCTATGGTAACATTGCCTGTATAGGATAAATTTTGTGTCGTTAAATCTACTAACCTGGAGGGATGCAAATGGTTTATTTTGTCAAGCAGTATGAAATCTGAAGAGTCTGATCTCAACTTGTGTTTTGATATGTAACCTTATTGTGCTTGCTCGGAATATAAGCACACAAGAGAGATAAATTGCACATAGCAGCACAAGTTGATAAGGGCCTTCTGATGGATGTCTATTACTTGGCATAGGGATGTCTATTACTTGCTCTTGTGTGTTGATGGAATGTCGGGTACAATTTGGATAGTAGTGGGATGAGTAGAGAGGACACCAGTATGAGCAAACTCGTGATGGTTATCGACGATTCAACAACGATTCGTAAAATCATAGAAACATGTCTGGGACGGCAAGGATTTCAGGTCGTGGGTTTCCCAGACGGTGTGGAAGCTATGCGGTGGCTTATGGAACCGACATCGCGTGTGCCGGACCTCGTGCTTCTTGATATAGGTCTTCCTAAAATGGATGGGTACGAAGTTGCTCGTCGTCTGAAAATCAAACCTCAGTTTAGCAATACCGTTATCATCATGCTCTCACGCAGAGATGGTATGATAGACCGCCTCAAGGGTCGTCTTGCGGGAGCTAAGGATTACATCACTAAGCCTTTCAAGACACAGGATATGATATCGGTCATAGAGTCATACCTGGGAGGTATACCTGCACCTAATTAGCACGTTAAGGAACCCGCTTGTACAAGATATGGGTTTACTCTTGGGAACGAAGAAAAGAAAGATATTTGAGCGAGTACGATATTCTAACCACTGTGTTAATCGATCAATCTCTGATATTCTTTCTTGAGGATTTAGGTGATCAGGAATTTGGGCATTATGCCACTACGTGGACATCTGCATCCCTAACGAATAAGAGAGATTGAACAATATTTAAAATACAAATTGGAGCAGAAGAAGTGTATTTTGCCTTTAGTGGCGCTGTGTGTGGCCATCTCTTTACCTGATCAGCTTATGCTTCTTCCTCCTACACTAGTGTGGATACCTGGATGCACTGCATAGAGTAGTGAGGCAATTGCTGCAGTTGATATGAATGCTTATCTTGCGCAGGGGC
>CBJMBI010000486.1:0-3494 GCA_966427955.1 uncultured Ktedonobacterales bacterium | reverse complement strand
AGGGACCGGATGGACAGGGGCAATATATGGCCTATCAAAACTGTAGAGAGGTGACTTATGAGTGCTTGGCGCAATATTCGTGGCGGTAGACCAGGGACAGCAGCTCGACAGACATGGACTCGCTACGAACTGGAAGGCCACACATGGGTAGATGCGAGTCCTACACCTGGTCATACCTACACACGCGCTACATGGCCACCACGTGGGCGTGGACGTGGTGAAAGTCTGCTCAGTCCTAGACGAGTAAGAGCCAAGCTTAGAGCTATCGAAGTCATCCAGCTACGTACAGAAGGCCACACGTGGGCCTATATCGCTCGTGTTACTGGCTTTAAAGATGCATCAGGCCCGTACCGTGCGATGCAACGGATGATAGACCGCGTTGATTGGGATAGACGCCGACAAGCTGAGCTGAAATAAAAAAAGAGCCCAGACACTACCACGCGGGTAACATCTGGGCTCGTTGCTTCCGGTCTATCTTCTCCTCAAATCTCTTGCCCCATCAAGCAGGCCATGAAAGAATTCTGTCTGGTCTGACAAGATGTGAGGATTGTAGATGTCTGGAGTGTACGTAGTCTCGATATGCTCGACAAACGACTCACGCGTATGTCCTAACTCTGCTAGCTCAGTATCGCTTAAGTGACCTTTGGAATAGCCATCATCGTACGCGGCTTGTTTATCAAATTTGAAGCTCATGCTAGTACCTCCTAAAATGGCAACTTAGTAAGTAGAACGCATATGATGACTATAGCTGCTAAGACGTACACAATTGTGTCTATCACTGGTGAATTGAGCTTGGCTAACTTTCCTGCTACGAAAATCGCACCGAATATCATAATCACGCCGATCATTGGTAGTGTTAGAGTCATGAGTTGATTTCTCCTCTTTCTGTTGCTTTGCTCATTTGTTCTACAATCAATCGTCCTGCTGTATCTTCTCCAAGCAGTTCTACCAGTTGCCTACCAGCTACGCCGATTCGCTCCATACGATGGTTGATAAAATCGTGTCTGCTTGTGCCTAGGCTGAGTCCTGAGAAACCTAGAAAGGCTGAACGGTACTCAGTATCAATCTGAGCAAGTAAGGCCTTCACAGACTCATCCTGATGAGATTTAGAGGCATTGAACTCAGTCATGCTGCTTTCCAGTTCTGTACATCGGTCTCAACTGCTGAGATGTAAGCGCTACAATCGTTGTCGTCAGAGGCAGGCGCATATATGGGGATAATCGACTCTACTGTGGTGTGTCCTTGGCTGATGTAGACATCTTTGATAAGAGGGTACCAATCGTCGATACCAGCAGACCAGGACGAGTATGCTCTGAAACGTCCTAGGCAGGAATAGCCGTCTGTACAAACAATGTTGCCCATGTTGTGTGTATCGACTGCTGCGCCTGATGTGCCATAGCCTGACTCGTGATGAAAGAATGCCAGTGCTACAGAGTCATCAATGCCATAGGTGAGAGAGTCGTTGTAGAAGGTCTGGCCAGTGCCCACGGCTGGACTACCAGCATTGCCGAGTATCTGGTCTATCTTTGCAGCTGTAAGAGATGGGGACCCAATGACTGACGAGCCCGTAGCGGGTGGCATGCTCTGACTCTGCTGATTGGTAGTATTGCCACTGGTGAGGTAGTTCCAGGTGTTAGCGAATTTGGTTCCAGGTCCCCCAATCAAAAAAGCCGCACTCAGCAGAATAGCCATGATGGCGCAAGCTCCGAATAGTTCACCAGATTTCATAATTAGGTTTCTCCTTTTGTGCAAAGGAGTCCCTTGGTTGCCATGATAAAATTGACATAGCAATGCCAGGGACTCCAGATTTGTGGTTTCTTTGGTTGCGCGTGAGGGTTAGCTGGTGAATGTTTGGTCACGGACACCAGCTAACGCGTGATTAAACTTAAAATCTTCTCATCTTGAGAAAAAACTTGTCTCAAGCACTTTGTCCGTACACATCCCTTTTTAGCTTCAGGCAGTTCTTCATTAGGTTCGTAGTCAGACATACCGTAAGCCTTGACTGCATACGCTTGTACTTTAGCTGAGCACTTGCGTAACGCATTGTGAACAGCTTGCATGATGATATCCTCTTGCTCCCTGTCACAGAGAATGTCAAGTGTGAAAGTCGTTTCTACTTCATCTAAGTACAATGGCCTTTCCTCACGAGGAACAAAGTTAAGAAGCTGTCTACGAATAACTCCATACAAATAGGCCTTTAGAGCATTGTCTGAAAATGCTTTGCAAACTGCTTTAGGCCATATTTCTAGCAACCTGCAAGCCAGTTCCTGAGTAAGGTCTTCAAAATCCAATTGATATGCAGTAGCATAGTTGGAGACCATGCGGCGCGCATGACTTAGGACCTCAAGAACAACCTCGTCACGGTTCATCTTTCCTCGCTCCCTAGCATTTATGCTCTTGATAGGGGTTATAGTGTTCCCAACAGTCTGGACACCATGCACACACAATATCCATTTGATGCCGTCTTAATGCTCGTTCAAGCCACTTGAGTAATTTCTTCACTCTATACCTCCCATAATGAAGACAGGTAGTTCTAGCCCCTGCCTCTTTTTATTGCCTAGACACGATGTCTAGGAATGGGCAAGCCCGACTTGAACAAAGCTGTACGCCTTTCGTATTGCCCTTGTCTCGTATTTGGTACCCTTGCCATCGGGTGTAACGCTTGAGTCTTGCAACATCGACTGGCGAACGTTTAACTTCTCAAGCGCTTTGTCGCCGAGTGTTCGTATCTCGATAGAACCGCCTTTCTAGATTGATGTGTTTATCTCTTATTCAAAGTATGCAATATTTGGTGTCGGATTGTCAAGAGTTTTCTTAACTAACTTTTACTATTATTTGGATTTCTTTTCCATATCTGAGTTTGTACGTTTATCTTTTCTTTGCTAATATGTTGACAACTTTACCTTTGTTAGGTATCCTTTAGACATATGGACAGATGTTCAAAAGGGAGGGAGCAAAATGGAGGAAAAAGAGATATACACCTTGAGAGAGCTATATAGCAATTTAGATATTCCATTAACTGAGCTTGGAAGGCGGGCCGATATCAGTGATGTGACACTGGCAAAAATCAGAGACGGAGCATCTGCTCGTAGATCTACTATCAATCGCCTGCTTCGTACCTTCAGCCAGATTTATGGGGTGAAGCTCTCGACCGACAATGTGAAAGGCATTATCATAAAGGACAAACTTGCTAGGGAAGAGACTAGAATTAACGAGAGACCACTCGTCTCGACAATCCCCATACCAACTACCCCTACTCCAGAAACCCCTAAAAATCACATTGTAGAGCCAAAACGAGCCTATATCCGTAGGAAAGAGAGCGGACTGCCAGACAGATGTATCCTTGCTTCAAAGTTTGCCGAATCGCACGGTGTAGCACGTCCGACCTTCATAGACCACATGAACATAGGACTTGGCAAGGGTCTTATACACGGGCCTGACGTACCGGAAGATGGAAGCGTGCTAGTGAAAGATTGGGTACGCTATGAAGAGCG
>CBJMBI010000485.1:0-3494 GCA_966427955.1 uncultured Ktedonobacterales bacterium | reverse complement strand
TCCCTCAACGCGATACATTCTTGCTAGGACCAGCGTCCCACGCCAACCTGGACATTGCGGAAACGAGCTGGTGCTGCTCCATGCCCAGTTCGCATAACTTGCATTGGCTCACCCTTGCCACAATTAGGCGTTCCCCAGACGGTCCACTCCGAACGATCACAGATAGCGTCGCAGAACCCCCAAAATTGCGGTGTAATGCCAGTGTAGGTGGCATTTTTGTACGGTTGCCCTAGTTTGCCATTTTTGATTTCGTATGCTAACTCCACGCCGAACTGGAAGTTGAGGCGGCGATCATCAATACTCCAACTCTTATTAATGCTCATGTAGAGACCATCATCAGTATCAGCGATGAGATCAGCCAGTTTCCAGGTGCCCGGTTCCAGGCTCACATTGGTCATGCGAATCATCGGCAGGCGATTCCATCCGTCAGCGCGTACACACCCATTGCTGGTTCGTCCGATCAGCGGCGCGGTGTCCCGCGACATCAGATAGCCTGCAAAAATCCCATTGGTCACAATTGGTGTACGCTGAGCTGGCACTCCTTCATCGTCCCAACCAAAAGTGCCAAGTCCACCGGGAAGAGTAGCATCAGCAGTCATATTGACAATTGATGAGCCATACTGATACTGGCTATTCAGCTTATCGACGGTTAGAAAACTCTTGCCCACGAACCCTGCTTCATAACCCAGGACCCGATCAAGCTCAATTGGATGCCCGCATGACTCGTGGATTTGCAGAGCTGTCTGTGGTCCATCGAGAATGACTGTCATGAGACCACTAGGACATTGCGGAGCCGAAAGTAACTGGACAGCCTCCTCACCAACGCGGACCCCGTGATTTACGAGATCGAGTTTCTCAACTAACTCGTATCCTGCAGATGCAGTCTGTCCCCCAAAGGAGCTTGGATAAGAGCGCGTCTGGATCTCACTACTGAGAGGATCAACTGCACTGGCTGAGATACCTGCTCCAGTATCGTACAACTCTTGCTCGATCTCGCTGCCATCCGAGCTAGCAAAAAACTTACGTTCGCGGGCATAGACCATATTGCTACTGGTCAAAGAAATACCCTTGACACTGCGCATTGCGGCATCGGCATCAAGTAATAACTGAACCTTCTGGCTGAGGGGAACTAAGAAAGGATCTTTCTCTAGCGGTGTGCGATAGAAGCCTTTTTGAGGCGCTAGTGGCGAAAGTTGTACTGGTTCGCCCGCTACTAGAGCGCTGGCACGAGCAATTTGTACAGCTTGCTGTGCAATACGCTCAGCCTCAGCATCATCCATACGAGCACTACTGGCAAAGCCCCAAGCTCCATTGACAATCACGCGCACATTGAATCCACTACTGGTCGCGCTCGAAACTCCCTCGACGCGGCCATTCTTGACCTCAATTGCTTCAGTTGTACGCTCCATAACGCGTACATCCGCATAGCTAGCACCCAGCAGTTGGGCAGCATTGAGTGCCCGAATTGCTAAATCACGCATGATATATTTACTCTTCCTATTTCTTTATATTATTGCAGAAGGCACGATCTGAGAACCACGCACAACTACACACTAGTATACGGAGTGGGCGCAAGAGTGGTTCCTAATAGGGAGGTGGCCAAGTCGCATGATAATGCCATCTTGCTAGACTCTGATGGTCTCTAGAGTCTCCCTAGCTTTTGCTCGCCGGGCCAGACGGTTCTTCTGGCATTCAGCGAGAGACTGCCGGAATGCTTTTAGAAGCGGGGTATTGGTCTGGTGAGCTTGATAGAGAGCCCAACCAATTTTAGGTAGGCTTAACGTATCAGAATAGACCAAGTAGCGGCTCTCCCAGGTAGGTTGGAACTTCTTTTTGAAGTTGAAGAGCGATTGATTCTTGCTAGGGTTACCGAAGCGCTCGGTCAGAAAATCGAGACTAGTACCTAGGAATGTCTCATCCTCCCCATTAGCATTGCTCAGAGGGGCCAATCCCAGGCTCACCATTTCGAAGCCCCCAGTCTTCATATATTCGATACTGCGTGCGAGCAAGAGTTCCATTGTACCTGGAGCACAGTTCTCGGCGCGGCGCATCAGATCCAATCCCCAACCGTGTCGCCCATAAATTGGTACGAAGGAGACAAATGCATGTACTCTATTCTCAGCATCTACGGCAACAGCATAAAGTTGTTGTGGATCACCGTGGGAGTCGAAACGCCCCATGCTAAAACCCATCTCGCTACCTCCCTTGGACTGTAGCCAGTTAGAAGAAATGCATTCCATTTGTGCAAGTTGATCAGAATTAGTTACCTGTCCATGATAAAAGGTTACACATAGACCCTCCTTCTCGGCTCGCTTAACACTTGAGCGAATATTGGCCATGGCATTGCCTTTAAGTGTGAAAGCTTGTGGATTGAGTACAGCATCTTCTCCAATCTTGAGGAGGTGGAAACGGGCCTGTCGATAAAGCATGGAGAGCGCATCGTGTGTCTGCCAAAAGACAATTGTCCAGTCTTGCTTGCCACAGAAGCTGATAAATTGTTGAAGCACATCAAACATTTCCTCATCAGGCCCAATTGGATCTCCTGCAACCACGGCTGTACTGCCTTCGAGGACGTAGCTAATGACAGAATTGCCTGAGTCCGAAAAGAAGTATGATTTTTCCTCACTAAGAGCAAAATAGGAGATGGTATTCTTCCCATATCTATGGACAAGGTCAACAACTCTATTGCGCTCTTCAGTATCTGGAATGAGAACCGCTGCGACAGGACGGAAAATAGAAAACATTCCATAGAGAACCGCACTGGTACACAGTAGTGGAAGTGCATGTTCAAAGAAGAATGCAGGTGTCCCGTGTGGGAGGTGTAGAGGACCATGTGCAATCATATGCATGATTATCCCATCGATACCCACCCGATCTATCCAGGGTTCGAAATCATCGGAGAGTACAATAAACCCGCCTATAGTATAGAATATGACAACACCTAATCCCAAGCAAAGAGCGATGTATCCGCGTCTTGCTGAGGGAGGATCGCTGCGAGCTTGGAAGAAACGTGCAAGTATGGACAGCAGCATAGCCAGTAATAATGCTATCACTGTTGCTAAGATCGAACCACTTCGCCTCACATGAAGGAGGGCCGACAAGATTAGAAGACCCAGTGTGATGAGCCATGCATGTTGCTTGCCCCGTGCTAGACCATAAGAGAGCATGATAAGAAAAAAGCCTACAACTACCGTGAATGTCTGGGCTGGTACCCGATGGTCTAGAATAGGCCAAGCTCCCAGAGGGATGTCCCAATTTAGCTTTGGTGCCATCGCTGACAACATATCAGCGATACCTACTAGGCCTATGATGAGACCAATACTGTAGCGTATGATATGCTGGATCGAGTTCGTATAGGCAAGTGAGACTCTGCTTGGAACTGCAGCTTCCATAAAAACCTTTCATTCTTCTCTGTCTTGGACAGTATTCTTACCTCTACTTGGGAGAGTGGGTGTTGAAACCTAAAAGAAAGATAACCGAGAATGGCATATTCG
>CBJMBI010000484.1:0-3496 GCA_966427955.1 uncultured Ktedonobacterales bacterium | reverse complement strand
GCAGGGTACGAGCCAAGGTGTGGATCTGATCCCTGATCCCTGACCAGGAAGTCACTAACATATTATAGGCTTGCGCCTCCTGCGACCAGCCTTTGCGCTCACAGATGGCATAGAGTCGATAGGCTAGATCACGCACGACTTCAGCCAGATCACCAGCCTTGCCCAACACATTGCCTGCAGCCCCTTCCCCATGTTTATCCAATGCATAGATCGCACGCTGCATGACCTCCCACGCCGTCACATGAGAATGAACTTCTAGCTGCCACTTCTCAGAGAACTCCTCAGGTCTAAGCAAACGTACCTTACCAGCTTTAGCCTCTAAAATCCCAGCATCAACCAACGTCTGAATCGCCGTATTCTTGGCCTTGGAAAGCGTCTCGGCCTGCCCATAGGGTCCCTCATCCATCGCATGTGTCTCGAACCACGCAATAGCCCAGCGCGTCTCCACATCGCACTCGCCCTCTTGCTCTGCCAGCACCTCATCAAGCGTGCGGTTAATCAGTTGCAAAGCCGTACGCACACGAACAGGCGTGCCATCGGCTTCAATCACCTTGCTATAACGCGAATAGATCGCCATGCCAGGACCAATACTAGCCTGCGCGAGGTCTACTGGGGCAATGCTGCCATGCTGCATCTGCTTGAGAGCATTGGGCAGTTCCGCTTTCAGCTCGTTAAGGAATTGGCGGCGTGATGCAAAAGGCACATCTACTGGGCGAGGACGGCAGACGAGGACAATGGAAGAGGCGAGAGCGTTACTTTTCATGCTTCGCAGTCGCTCTGCCAGTTCGGTCCTCATAGGCCATGCTCCGGTGATAGTAAAACCAGCACGAACTAAGCCTTCAAGCATTGTTTCCCATCCAGTTGAGGCTGTAAGCTTAGCACTATTGGCATTCTCACTACTAATGTCCTCATCATCTAGACTTGCTTCAGACTCCTCTTGTTTGAATGCATAGTAGACGGTGAGAGGACACTCAGGATTCTGAATGGACCGCATATGTTCAAAAGCCTTCTGCAATCCAGTCTCAAAGAATTTCTGGGCATCGCTCTTATTACCATTAAAACGATATGGTGTTGCTACTAACTCCTGAGCTTTAGGAACGAGCATTGTACTGAACAGTTCAGGATAGACGGAGCGGAGTGAGCGACGTAACCAGACATAGAAGAAGTCCGAGAGATCAGCATAACCAATATTATCGTAGTAAGGCGGATCAGTCGAAATAAGCAGCTGCGTAGTACCATTGACTGTTGTCATCGCATCACGTTGCATAGCTTTTCCTGAAGCATTACAAGAAGCTGCTTCTATAACTTCTGCTACCCAACCAATTGCACCCATAAAATTTCCACTGGAGCCACTGAAGGGATTTGCCTCAGCGGAATCCCATGTCATTGAAATAGCTTGTCTAGTAAATGTATTACGCATTTTATCAGCTTTTGAATGCCATGAACATATAGAAGACCAATAGTCAGTACACCTATCTACAGCAAGAGCTAAATATGTTATCACAGCATCAGCATATGCCTCTATTGAAGAGGCATTTACCAATTTTGCATCTAGCAAGACCTTGTTTCTAGTATCTTCCACCAAATCACTGAAAGTTGTCAGAGCAACAAGTTGACGTCTAGTAAAAAGGTCACTGTGCTTTGTCATACCATAAAGCTGTACACGAAAACCAAGAGCTTGATCAGGCAATTCGGTCTCTGGCACCGCTTTAGGCTCTGCTTGTCCTATGGCTGCAAGATGCTCACCATTTGGAGCAAGATAGACACGTCTCCTTTGCCCTTCAGCAACAATTGCCATAAGTTGCTGTCCCATCCTGCCCGCCTTGCCCTCACTACGAATATAGTCAAACGACATAGGAGTACTACAAACAATACACTTTGCTCCCTGCCTATTGACAGTACCATCTTGCGGTTTACCTTTTCCAGTCTTAACGGCGAAGTGAATAGTAGGAGGTGTTGTTGTATGATCTATTTCTGGCTCAGCCCATGTTTCTCTATCTTTTTTCTGCGAAAGCCACCACTTACTGGTCAATGGCATCTGCGCTCCACAAGCCGGATTAGGGCAAGTTACTGTTCGTACCCACAACCACGCGATAACTGTCGCCTCACCACCACCATATTCTTTTGGAAGAGTCACTTTTGGGTACAGATGCCCAATACGCCGCTCTGCTTCATCTCGCATCCACTTGCCATAATAGCGCACATCCTCGGCCAGTCCTCGTGCTCCACGCCAGTCACCATCCACCAATGATTTGGGGTTGACTGGAGGTTGTCCTGCAAACTTTGGCGGGATCTCGATCAGCGCCTTATTAATAAGTACAGCCACTGGATTGAGATCGCTGGCATGAGCTTCTAACCCAAGCCGTTGTGCTTCCAGAGGAATCGAGCCACCACCAGCGAAAGGATCGAGAAAAGGTGGAGGATTGCCTCCAGTTGATTTGAGGATCTCTGCTCGTACTTCCCCTAATAACTTCTCATCATTGGAGTTTTCCCACTTCACTAATTTCTTTATCAAGCCGAAGAGTCGTTCTCGTTCTGCTTCCTGCTCCTTCTCGGTCGGAAAAAGCTCTGGATGCTCGGAGGGATCGTCCACAAGCGAGGCAAAAAGCACAGCACGACATGTCGCCAGTGGCTTACGCGACCACCAGAGATGTAGGGTGGAAGGATGCCCATGACGAATTGACTTTTCTTTGCTGGAAGCCTCACTAATTGCATCGAGAGGCAAGGCAACCTCAATCAGTTTTTTCCGGTAGGTCATGATACAAGGACAACTCCTCTAATACTTGTTTGGCTTTTGTGAAATGCTTTAGTCGCTAAGTTTCGATACTATTACCTAACTATAGCACAGTATTGAATAGTTGTGATACTGTTGCATCAATATAGCATAGTATTGTACAATTTTTAACTAGTACATAAGTGGAACGAATATTGCAGGGAGACGACATTTTCCTAGTACTTGTGGAGTTGGGGCAAATTGGAATAGAGCACCCCTGAAGAAGAACGCCGCATTGCAAATGATTTGAGGTAGTGCGAGGAGCAACTTACTATGCCATACCTGACAGCCAAAACACCAGCTGAACTCAAGCACATCCTGGATGAACTCATCCAAAATGTTATCCCCATCTTCGAGAGCAAACTAAAACGGGTCATCCTCTTCGGCTCATACGCGAGAGGTGACTATGACGAAGAGTCAGATATTGACGTTATGTTCCTGATCGATGATGAGGCCAAAACCTTGCAGAGCAAGTATCGTAAACCTGTCCAAAGGGTCATATCAGCCATTAACTGGGACTATGATGTTTTGCTGTGCAGTGTCCTGCAAAACGAACAGGATTTCTACGCAGTTGTTGAGGATATCCCTTTCTACCATAATGTTGAGAAGGAAGGCATTACCATCTATGAACAACAACCGACTGCAATACTCTAAGTACCGACTAGAAAAAGCATTCAGGAGTAATCGCATATTTTCGCAAAGAGTACATCAAAACGAAAATAT
>CBJMBI010000483.1:0-3508 GCA_966427955.1 uncultured Ktedonobacterales bacterium | reverse complement strand
GGTTATGCCACTATTGTCACCTGATAATCTTTGAGCCATGCATTTGCCTGAATGATGCGCTCGAACAGGTAGGTGGCCGCCTCTCCCACGTGCGGCCCAGAGACTTTATTCTCTGCAAACTTCCGTAGCACTTGTACATTGATCAATGGCTGGATTGGTGCATTAGCATCATTGAGGATGCACAACGTCCAATCACGTAGTGCATTGAGATACGTTGGATTTTGTGATGCAGGATAAGCACTCTTCTTCCGCTTGCGCGCATCATCTGGCAAGATACCCACCATCGCTTCACGCAGTATTCCCTTTTCAATGTTACCTGTCGTCTTTATGTCCCAGGGAATATTCCAGACGTATTCAACCAAGCGATAATCGCAGAAGGGAACACGCACCTCGAAACCTGTTGCCATGCTCATAAGATCTTTGCGATCCAATAGCATTGGCAAGAAGTAAGTCAAGTTCAAGTAAAAGATTTCGCGCATCCTCGCTGCTCGCGCATCCTCACCTGCCAGACGCGGGACTTCGGTAAGAGCTGTTTGATATTGTTGAGTCATATGCGCAATGGGATTGATTTTCTGCATCAGGTCAGCAGAAAGCCAGCTATTAGTTAGTCCAACCATGCCATTATTTCCGGAGAAAGACTTGTCTTCGGCCATCGCTGCTAGCCAGGGGAAGGTTGGTGTGTTGAAGGCAGTCTCGCTATGAAACCAGGGGTAACCACCGAAGACTTCGTCTGCTGACTCACCGGAAAGTGCAACCTTGGCATCACGTTTCATTTCTTTAAACAGCAAATAGAGCGAGGTTGCTATCTGGCCCATCAAAGGAAGGTCGAAGGCATGCAGCGGAACCAGCAGATTCTCGATCATTTCAGGCGTATCGATGGTAATAGTATGATGGATCGTCCCGGCAAACTCGGAAACCTTTTTGACCCAGGGAGCATCCAGAGAAGGACGGAGTGAATTCTCCTGAAAATGTTGGGAGCTATCTACAAAGTCAATGGAGTAGGTATGGAGTTGTTTCCCTTCTTGTTGAAACTCACGTGCTGCAAGTGATGTGAGAGCGCTGGAATCTAATCCGCCTGAGAGCATAGCGACGACGGGCACATCGGCAATCAACTGATGCCTGACTGTATCCTCCAACAGCGCTCTGATATGCTCAGAGGTCGCTTGGACATTATCGGTATGTGGTGCACTACGTAATGACCAGTAACGGCTAATGTGTAGCCCGTTGCGATCATAGATCGCCAGATGGGCTGGTCGCAGTTCGTAGACATTGCGATAGATGCCGGACCCTGGTGTATGCCTGAAGCTGAAGAGTTCAGCTAAGCCCTGTCTGTCAATCTCTGCTTTCACCAATGGATGAGCCAACAATGCCTTCAGTTCTGAGCCAAACAGTAGTGCATTGCCACGTTGTGCATAATAAAGTGGTTTGACACCCATATGGTCACGGGCTAGGAGCAAGCGTTGTTGCTGTTCATCCCATAGGCCAAAGGCAAAGATCCCATTCAAGTGAGTGACGCACTCTACTCCCCACTCAACATAGGCATGGAGAAGCACCTCTGTATCTGAACGTGTCTGAAAGCTATGTCCATAACTCTCTAGTTCGCTGCGGATCTCACGAAAGTTGTATATCTCGCCATTATAGGTAATGGCATAGGTGCGCTCTCCGCATTGGTACACCATTGGCTGGCAGCCACCTTGCGGATCAATGATCTCCAAACGGCGGTGCGCTAGGGCTGCGCGTGGACTAAGCCACTGGCCTTGCGCATCTGGCCCGCGGTGGCTGAGTGTATCAGCCATTTGTTGTATCATGGCTCCTTGCTGCGTGAGATCTTTCTCCCAATCAATCCAACCTGTGATACCGCACATGTTCTAGTTCCTTCCTTTGACTCTGATAATTCCTTTCTCGTGCTGGCTGGCTGCCTTGACAGTGAGCGAACGAGTGAGGATACAGTGACACTCCGCCGCGGGTGAAGACTTTCCCTAAGTGCTATCGTTTTTTCAACGCCACACTTGGCTTTTGCCGTGGATTGTTGCCCACTGTTGCCTCCTGTATAACCCGTGCCTTCGTAGCGTAAAAATAGCTAAGGTGCTCTACTATCTATAACGATAGCATATTCAAATCTGTAACATAGAATATCTTGCACAGGAGAGGATTTTGAGCAACTGTATACACTCATCCGAAATAACACAAGGAACTCCAGTAGCATCTATCTACTCGGACTGAAGTCCAATAGCTTGCTGTGGGATAAAGCCCTTTTTTCTATCAGATGGGTTTTTTGCAAGATCCGTCTCGTAGCATCTTTTTCTAGTGATGGAACAATCGCACACCTGTAAATGCCATCACCATTCCATAGCTATCACAAGCTTCGATAACATCCTCATCACGTAGAGAGCCGCCTGGCTGAGCAACGTATAAGACACCATATTGAGCACCGCAATCAATCGTATCCCGGAAGGGAATGAAGGCATCCGAACCAAGTGCCACTCCCCGCAAGCCTTTTAGCCATTCCTGCTTTTCTTGGGCTGTTAAGCGCTGGGGAACTTGTTCAAACAACTCTTCCCACTGTTGAATTTCAATAGGTGTTGCGTCATCCCGTAGGTAGAGATCAATAGCATTGACCTGATCTTGCCGTTTGACGCCCGCCTTCCAAGGCAGCTCAAATATCCTGGGATGTTGGCGTAGATACCATATTGCAGCTTTCGAAGCTGCTAGCCGTGTACACTGGATACGCGACTGCTGTCCGGCACCAATGCCGATGCACTGACCATCAACGGCAAAACAGATTGAATTGGACTGGGTATATTTGAGTGTTACAAGCGAGAGAAGCAAATCTCTCTGTGCGGTCTCTGGCAAGTCTTTTTTAGCCGTTGGAATATTGCGTAGCCACTCAACATTAGCTAGCGCAGTATTACGTTTCTGCTCAAAGGTAACGCCGAATACATCGCGTCTCTCAATCTCCTCAGGCTCATAATGTGCGTCCATTTCCAGGATGATATAACGCCCCTTCTGTTTCTTACGCAAGATATCTAAAGCCTCTGGCTCGTATCCGGGAGCGATAACGCCGTCAGAAACCTCGCGATTGAGCAAGCGAGCTGTTGGAACATCGACAATATCACTCAAGGCGACCCAATCTCCAAAGGATGAGAGTCGGTCAGCTCCTCTGGCTCTGGCATAGGCACATGCTAATGGAGATAATTCAAGATCTTCAACACCATATGATCTTTTGAGCACATCGCTTAATGGCAGACCAATGGCGGCTCCGGCTGGACTAACGTGTTTAAAGGAAGCTGCTGCTGGCTGCTTGAGAATCTGCTTGAGCTCTTTGACAAGCTGCCAGGAATTGAGGGCATCAAGTAGGTTAATGTATCCTGGTGCTCCATTGAGGACCTTGAAAGGGAGTGTCCCATTCTTTACGTATACTTTTGCAGGTATTTGATGTGGATTACAGCCGTAGCGCAAGGCCAATTCTTTGTTTGTCATGTCTGTTCATCCTCTTTGAATATATCGC
>CBJMBI010000482.1:0-3511 GCA_966427955.1 uncultured Ktedonobacterales bacterium | reverse complement strand
GCGGTGGGTACGAACAATGAACTGGCTCATAATGCCAACAGGAACAAAATCGAGCTGGTAGGTCATCTTCACATGAACTTTGCCAGGCTCAGGAGTCCAGGTTGGCAGTGCGGATGGCGGCTGATAGGGTAAAAGCTGAGGAATGAGGCTGCGAGTTGCATGCTTCCCTGATAATTGTGGATTGATATGATAACACAGATCAAAGCGTTCCATCAGGCGCAGGAAGATCGGGCGCAGGATCGGATCATAATGAGTCCAGATGCGGGCAAGTTCGGCATGTACTAAAATACCATTCTGTTGCGTTGCTGTGTCCTCTAAGAGCGTGTAAAAATCGGGTGGCTTACGCAGCGGCGGAAGCGAGATGAGAAAGCATGCGCCTGCTAGCCGAGATCTTGATGAAGGCCTCAGAGGTTTCAGGGAGGCCCTCATGGTCGCGAGCGAGGCGACGCCAGCGCGTGATCCAGGCGATGCTGCGCTCCACCACCCAGCGTCTAGGCTCCAAGAGAAAGCCATCCCTGGAGGGCTTGGGGGTTGGTTTGGGCTCGATGGTATTGGGATGGGAGGGTGTGCCCAAACTTCGGGTGGTTTGCACATCCCATCCGAACTGCTCTTTAACCCACTCAAGAAACTTCCCCCCGTAATGACTATCGCCCCAAATCAGCTGGAGCCTGGGAAAGCGACCATGCAGTGGCTCAAGCAGCTTTTTGCCTCCAGACAAGTCCGAAGCGCTGGCTGCCGTGACCTTGACTTCCATGAGATTGCCTTGAGTATCGACGAGCACGTGTCTTTTGCGTCCCCAGATTCTCTTTCCCATGTCAAAGCCTTTTTCAGGTCCTCGAACGGCACTGGTTTTAATCGATTGACTATCAATCACTGCCGCGCTGGGCTCTTCGTCTCGCCCTTGCTTTTGCCGCACCTGTTTGCGCAGGGCTTGCATCGCTTGATCCCAGATACCTTCCTTGCGCCAAGCCCGAAAGTAGTAATAGAGCGCTCCCCAGTCTGGCAGATCGTGAGGAACCAGTCGCCAAGGGCATCCACTCCTGAGCACGTACAAGATCCCGTTGACAATTTCACGTCGCGTGTATTTGACATTGACGGCTTCTTCTGATATCGCTGGGATCAGCGGCTCCAAGATCTCCCACTCCACGTCTGTCAGGTCCGAGGGATAGGCTTTCCGCTCACTCATCTCTTCTTCTCCTTTGCTTCAGCTTTTTCTCGTTTCTCTCCTTTCCTTTATCGGCTTCGTGCTGCGATTTTTACACGCTCTTAAAGCGGCACAAGATGTGCTTTCGAGCCTCAAATCTCAAGCATCTGAAGCAGAAAAGCGCGGAGATGTTTTCACCTTCGGACTCATGAACCAACTGGTGAAAGTCGTCTCACCCATTGTCACGCGTGCCCACGCTCGACTCATCAGAGAAGAGAAAGCTGAGATGAACCGTAGACATCAGGCGCTCAAAGTGCAGACACGTGGGAATGCTCCTTTCAAGCGGGATGATAACAAGGACTAATTCATCTTGTAGAGGGGTTAATTCGCTTCTGGTGGTCATAGATCTGTGCCCTATCTGTGCCCTATCTGTGGCCACACGAGTGGTGAATTTACCAGAATTAACCACTAATTAGACCTAATCGTTTGCATGCGGCCACAGATTAAAAACTCGCGGCCACAGATTTTGGAGGGAATACCACATGAACCCCATTAGAGACTTAGGTGAAAGTGCACAGGGGCTAGCGCTTAGAGGCTTTGCAAAGCTCATTGCAGTGATAATCATCCTGAGCGTAGCCATATTTGGCGACGTGATGTATGTGATAGAAATGCAGAAAGTTTTTCAAGGTCAAGGATTGCTAATCGTGTTTTGCTACCTCGGGGCTATGACTTCAGTTATGGCAATCGGATACTTGCTCCTTGGCAAGAGTAGCGTCTTTAGTCCAGGTGGACAAATGTTAGCATCTTGGATTGCATTCGGTATAGAGCTAGCTGTCATCGCCTTGAACGTGATGATAGTGTTCACACACGACAAAACTGGTTTCTTAGGTATGTGGGCTTATCTGAGTCCTGCCACTCCAGTTATTCACATGCTACTGGTTGCAATCGTTTACTTCCTTGACCCACATCACAAGATGGAACAACTCAAGAAGGAGCTTAAAAACAAGGAAGACCGTGCTGAAATGGAATATCAACATCAGCTTGGAATGGCAAGAGTGGCAGTAAAAACAAAACAGCTTCAGTTTGTTGTTCGTGAAATGGAAGCTGCTGTAAATTCTCCTGAGAGTCAACAGAGGATAGCTCAGCATGCCACTAGTGTCAATGATATGCTCCTGACCGAGATGTCAGGCCGGAATCAGTCAAAGGGTGGTGATGATGGGGAAGACTACTATAACGATCGTGGGTTTGGAAGGCGATAACTAGAAGGAGAGTAGGCACATGATGAAAGAGTTGGATGTACTTCGTTTGCTCCTGGCTCGTCGGGAAAACTACGGTATCACTGAGGTAATCCACATTTCAGGGCGTGCATACTCTGTCACTATGAAAGGCAAGACTTACAATGCTGTGGTCTTGCTTTCTTCATTTGATTTTTATGAGCTGCGTTACCACCTCTCGAAACGAGTCCCTAGCCTGATAGTTTGCTTCCAGCATGATACAGTGGTCCCTGTCACGTGTCTCTCGTTGAAATCTGGTAGAATTGCTCTATCTCACGACCTGCCCAAAGGGTACAGCAACGTGGAAGAGCAGAGGTTTCGGTCTAGAACAGGCTCCCAAATTTTGTTGGGCATGTACCTGTGTGGGATGAGGGATGCTATGAGGATTGTAAACAATCTCAAGCCTCGATCAAGAAGGCGATATTTAGAGAGGGCTCGGGCTCTTGGCCGGCGTGGTCGTGGTAGACCAGTAAATAGTTAATTGGAAAGGATACTTAACATGATAGGAGTTGCAATAGTGGAGGTTGCATATCCTGGTCAAAAGCCCTACAAGCATCAGCACACATGGATGAGTGAGGGAAGGGAATATGCACCTGTTGAGCTAGCAGATTGGAAAACAGCAACTGAGGAAGAGCAGAATTGTACATTGGAAATTTTGAAGTGGCATTTAGAGGAGCGTTCTGATATTGGTTATTAAGAAAGCCTATAGAATGTTTGATGCCTAGCCCACGTTTGGAAAACTCGGCTAGGCATTAATAAAGCGGTTTGAGAGGCTCGTAGCTACTAACTTTGAGCTTCTCGTGAATATCCCTGTGTGGAGGGTTATCCATGTCTAATTATACATATCGTGATGAAAAAAATCTAGACTCCTACCAAATTTCAGATAACTATACTACGGATGAATTGCAGGTCCTAAAAGAGAAGTGGGATAAAGAGGAGGATAGGCTTCAGAATGCGGATATATGCGAGTTTAATAGTGGTCTAAATGTTAAAAATATAGCTCCCAAATCTCCTATCATTGATCTCTCACAAGAACAGTTAGAGGCTCTTCAAGAGGGTGCTAAAAGATATCGATATAATCAACGTTTGGCTC
>CBJMBI010000481.1:0-3515 GCA_966427955.1 uncultured Ktedonobacterales bacterium | reverse complement strand
TGGACTGGGCTTGGACCGTATACGCCACCTAATAGCAACTTCCAACGAGGAAAAACACTGTGGGACTGGATGCAGCTTCTCATTATCCCAGCAGTCTTAGCTATTGCTGGATATACTTTCACTTTGACGACTAGCCAGAACGAGCGGAGAGCTACAGAGCAACGGAGCAAAGACGAGCAAAAAGCAGCAGAACAACGTAGCCAAACTGAACGAGACATTGCACTAGACAATCAGCGAGAAGCAGCATTGCAGGATTATATTGATAAAATGTCTGAACTTCTCCTAGAGGAAAAGTTACGTGAGTCTCAACAAGGTGATGAAGTACACAAAATTGCACGTGTACGAACACTAACAGTTCTTACTAGGTTAGATAGCCGCCGAAAAAGAAGCGTACTACAATTTCTCTATGAGTTGGGACTCATAAACAAGGAGGCTTGTATTGTAGACTTGAGAGGGGCTGACCTACAAGGAGCAAACCTGCGTGAAGTTCCCCTCAATGGAGCCTTTTTGGGCGAGACTAACCTGCATGGAGCTAATTTGACTAGAGCTCTCCTGGGAGAATCCTACTTGAACGGAGCAAACCTAAGGAAAGCAAACTTGTGTGGGGCTGATCTGCGTGGAGCCAACCTGAGTTATGCCAATCTGTATGGAGCTGACTTGACTGGAGCCTACTTGAGTGGAGCTGAGCTGACTAGAGCCTATCTGAGTTGTACCGAGGTTACTCAAGAACAACTTAAGCAAGCCAAATCCCTCAAAGGCGCAATCATGCCTGATGGATCAAAACATCCATGACGATTTCTTAATATCCGTGGCTCTTTGCACCGAGGCGATCAGGGAAGTTCGAGACGCCTGTGACCGAAGCTGAGGTGATAAGGCCAAGACCGATGTATCGGGACGGGAGATATTAGGATTTATCTAGGCTACAAAAAGGAGCATTGTGAGCGTTTAGAATAGAGTAGAAAGATCATTTGTTGGCATAAAAGACGATGTGAAAGGACTACTCATCAATGCTCAGACGCTTCCTCGCACACAATCCCCTTCCATGGCGTCTCTTGCTCTCTCTCATAGCACTACTCAGTTTGCTGGGTCTGGTTTATGCTCTCACTATCCTTACAACGGCAGAGCGTCAATTGCTATTCATCACGACTATACTTGTATGCCTCTTTATACTCTTTTCTTCAACATTCTCTATTCGATACTGGAAATGGCGGAAGTGGGTTCTCTTCTTTCTCTATCTTCTTGTAGGTCTAGGATACAATGTACTTTTTATCGAAAGCCAAAGCGGTGCTGGCGATTATATCTGGACTATCTACCGTGGCTTTCCCATTGAATGGCTCAGGCAGTCGATAGGATTTGATGGTTACCGTCCAGATGCTTTTGTCCATCAAGTGATAGCTCAGCACCCAGAACAACTGAGTACTGATATCTACTGGAATCATTTTATCCTGGTCCTGATTTTCTATACTCATCTGGCAATTATCATCACAACTCTCTGCGGAAGACTCCTGCGTGGTCTGCTTGCTCAACCTGAATTATTCAAAGGCACAACGACGCCTGATGGATCAAAACACCCATAATGAGGCTCACAATGAATTCTTAATCAGTGTGACACTTTGCACAGAGGCAATTAGGGAATGGTCAGTACCAGTGAGTGAGGCACAGGTGATTAGGCCCAGACCGATGTATAGCGACGGGCGATACTAAGGCGAGTTGGCTCTTAGTTGTCTCCACAATGGCATGGACAAAGATCTCTTCTGAGAGTAAATTTAAAGAGGAACCTACACCAAGCCAATTGGGCCCAGCGCTACGTAAGGTGTCACCAGCCGCAAAGTAACAAATCAGTGAGACTGACACTTTCTCATAATTGGAGAGGATTGGTAGTCTTGTCTTTTGAAAGCTGAGTGACTTGAGCAGCTACTGAAAGAGAGAAAGGAAGTCTTCAATGTTTGAAAAAGGATTTTTAAGTAAAGCATACGCACCTAAAGAACAAGGAGATAACAACAATAAAAGGAAAGAAGTGCCTAAAAAAACTCCAGTATTCGATGCGGCAAAAAATGCTGAGAAGAATAAAAAGCATGAAGGAGATGAAGCAAACCTCTCCCAAGAGAAAGCTCAACAAAGCGATGTGGGGACTTTACCACTTCCCTTCAAACCAGGGTTTTTAGACAAAAAACCTAAGGAAACTCAGAACGAAGTTTCTGGTAAACAAAAATCACATGATATCACAAAAGATACTGATAAGAGCTCTAAGGAGGTTGAAACAAAATCCTCCAGATCTGAAGGAGGTCCTCAATACCTAACTGACAAGGGGAGCCCAATTCCAATTGGGAAGGATTCTGAACCTCATTTTTCGCCAGAACAAATGACTCAAAAGGATCGAGAAATACAACACTGGCTCAACGGTGAGCTGATCTCAGGCTATGACCGCTCTTATAATTGCCATAGCTATGTGTTTACTGATGGGAAAGCTGGCTGGATAGGCAATCCAGATACGGTGGAAATGATTATCAAAGACAACGGTTTTCAACGGATTGCAAGTGCAAGCTATGATAATACTAATCATATTTGCAAAAAATTATCTAAAAAGGGAGATATTATCATTTATAGGGATAAAAATAAAGAAGCGGTTCATTCTGGTATCATTTTCCACCCTGATGAAGATCCAGACAGGATTTTTGTTGACAGCAAAATGGGTAGAAGTGGAATTTTTCGCTGTCGTCTAACTAGTATCTGTACTTCTAGCCTTTTCGAGGGAATAACACATTGGGAAATCTATCATACCGATCGCCCACAAGGCAGACTCATTACAGAAACCTCTTCTAAGCACAAAGGAGATCACTAGTAAGTCTCTCAATGATGGACGATATTGATGCAAGAGAAGTATCAAAGATGATTCTTTAGAAGGCGCAAAGTACGAGCATCACCAGCAATGTGAGGAGTGCAGAACGTATGGGTTCGCTCAAGGGTGTGAGTGGGGCAAGGCATTGCAATCAGCGAGGACGAAGTGGGCTGCGCTCAATGTCGCATTGAAGCGATGAGTAGAATAGATAGTGATGCCAAATTTTTACAGATTTCTCTGGAGAACTATCACTGACGAGTGATGGGCCGATGTACAGCGGACCAGAGGGCGAAGAGCACCAAAGGGAGTAGCTACCCAGAGGTGCTTTTTGTTTGGGCAAAAAGAGGCTATACTCAAGTTGTCTCTCAGTTGTCTACACAATGGCCTGGACACAGCAATGCTCTCTCGTTATGCTTGAGAAAGATGAAGAAGTGTCACAGTGTTGAAGAGGTCAGAGAATTATGGAAATGCGCAGATCTGGTGATACAGGACAGCCTCCAAAACCAGAGGGAACTCGTAGTCCGAGGAGAGATGAGTTCCGCAGGCGAGCCGAGTCTTCAAGGAGAAATGATGCAGAGCTTTCTGATCAACTCGTGAAGAGACCTTACCTTGATGAGATAAAAACGGCTAGTGCTGAGGTTCGCGCTGAGCTGTATACCCAGGCAATTGAAAAAGG
>CBJMBI010000480.1:0-3525 GCA_966427955.1 uncultured Ktedonobacterales bacterium | reverse complement strand
CACTGTATGGAGGGAAAGAGGAGGCTGGACGAATCTTAAAGAGCCTCTTTGACGCTAGCCATTATTACGAAGGTGCCCGCTTGCCAGAACTCTACTGTGGTTTTGCACGTCGTGAGGGCTACGGGCCAACGCGCTATCCTGTTTCATGCTCACCTCAAGCCTGGGCTACGGGAGCGCCTTTTATGCTCATCCAGTCACTGCTTGGTTTGCATCCGGATGCTGAGCAAAATCGCTTGACCCTGGACCAGCCTATGTTACCAGATTGGCTTAAAACGCTGGAAATCAATGGCCTCTATGTAGGATCTCGCCGTGTGCACCTACGCTTTGTTCGTGTGGGAGATCGCACAGAAATAGTGCTTGGCCGAGAAAATGAAGTCGACGTGCGTGTGCTCTAGAGGAGAAGAGGGTGCCGAGAGGTACCCTCTTCTATTATCCTAGCCCAATCATAGCCACATCACTGGCTGGCTGGGATGCTGATGTTTGTGTATTAGCAAACGTACGGTCAAGTAGATCATTGATATCGTAAATTTGCCTAGCCATCCATGTTATTAAATCGCTACGCTCAACTGCTTGTCGCGCAGTTGTTGCCTTGATCTTGCGCTCATCAGTTGAGAGTGTCAAAGCTTCATATAAAGCTTCTGCAGTCTCCTCAACATCGATAGGGGAGGTGGGGATAGAACCCTTAGCCAATTGCTGAAAGGCACCGACCGTACGTGAAAGGACAATTACCCCATCACATTGATTGACGATCGCTCCCTCTTTGGCCACCAAGTTCATTCCATCAATGATTGGATTGACCAGCAACACATCATAGAACTGCATAGCTGCCAGTGCACGTACGCGATCATTACCAAAGAACGCCTGGATAGGCGTCCAATCGTCAGTGCCATAAGTATGATTGATATCATCAATCAATGAGCGAACATCGGCATCAAAATGCCGATACATTGGTAAGGTCTGACGAGATGGAACCAAGAATGCTAAAAAGACCACCTTCCCATGGAACTCAGGATGTTTTTCGAGTAGCTGTGAGTAGGCCTGGAAGCCTCGCACAATATTCTTGGTTGGCTCAAGGCGGTCGACGCGCATAATAGTATATTGGCGCAATAGAGGTTTGATCTCTTCAGCAGCCCGCCTGCCTGCAGCGCTATTAACTACTTTGCGCTCCTCTTCAACAGAAATGGAAATGGGATAGGACCGTGTCTGTGTACGATGGCCTTGCCACCAAATGGCTCCCTCTTCAAAATCAACGACGGCGCCATCCAACAAGGTACGAGCGCCCTCCAGAAAATTGCGTGCATCACGCTCAGTCTGAAAGCCAATGATATCATTGCCGACCAATCCTTGATAAATGGCCTGGGCCATCTTGCTAGGCAAGAAATGCCAGCAGCGCACATCTGGCCAGGGAATATGAATGAAATGCTGCATCACAATAGTAGGATGGCGTTGGCGAATCATAGCAGGAGCCAGATAGAGGTGATAATCTTGTAACATCACCACCGGCACGGTCTGCTCACGCTCAATCTCAGTATTTATGGCATGAGCAATAGCCTGATTGGCAACCGTATAACCATTTTCCCAAGCATCTTGGAGTTGCTTAGCCGAGCTGGCATCCTGTGTGGGGTCATACATATAATGTTGCAGGAACCAAAGAAGCTCGTTGCTGATCTTCTCATAGTGCTTACGATAAGCTTCTTTAGCAATGGAAACATAATGCAAATGCATCTTCTGACCTGGCAGAGGAGATTGGAGTAACCCACCTTGCTGCTCAGCCTGTATGACTGCTTGACGATCACCTTCTGTCATGGTCATGGCAACCCACGTGACATCCATCCGATTTCCAATATCGATGAGTGCAGTTACCATTCCGCCGGCGCCTCGCCTTGCTTTGAGCGCCTTGTCTTGTGTGAGCTGATATTCCACGGGACCACGATTGGAGGCAATAATCAGACGACGTGAATGAATCAAATGCGGAGGGATAATCTTGGTCGTCTTCTGCGTGGGCATGGGGATATCCTTTCTTATAACTGCTTACTAGTGGTATCTTGAGCACCATAAGGCAGAAACCTCTTGTATTTGTTTTTCTATTTTTAAAGAATGATGCCCTCTGACCTACGAACAAACCACAGTACGCATGAGGAAACCAAACAAGTCTCCTCAATTAATGTTACCATACAGAGAAGTAGAAATGCCAGACCCTGGTTATTAACAGAGGCATTGCCAATCTCAAAAGTCCTCCTAAATTGACCGATTTTATTTCTCAAAGGGGGGATTGCCAGGAGAAAAATATCTGAGAATAAACAAACCCCTGCTATTTATACGTATGCAACTTGTCTTAGAGAGACATATAGAAGAAGACAATTGTCAAATCTTTGCAAAATTTTCTTTTTTGTGCTAGTTAGACGCAAAAAGAGGTTGACATTTTGCTTTTGGTTCTCTATATTTCAACTATAAGCATACCGTAAAAGTTATGTTCTGTTGGCTGCCTTTCCTGCTAGCGTACTTGTATAGAATAGAACAAGCATAAGAGGATGAATGATGATTTGTTCGCGATGCACAACTGAATTGCCAGTTACAGCAACTACCTGTCCTGAGTGTGGATTAAGCACGCCACGGAGTCGGTCAATGACCTTCTCCTATCTGCCTCCTGGTGCTCCACCTTGGCCCATAAGAGTTTCAGAGGAACTGCCTGACTTTGTGGAGGCCAAGGCGAACGAGTCATTTGTGGGAGGAGCGAAGCTCGACGTCAAGGGAAAAATCCGTCCTCGTGTGATAGCACGTCGTGTTATTAGCGTGATGCTAGCTTTGCTCATTACTCCTATATTAGGTGTATTAGCAACCTTAGGAGTGCTTGCGCTACAAGGGCAGTTTGCGCCACATCCCCATAAAATGCTATCGCATCTTCCAGCACTGGCAGCTAGTACTGCCACATTGCCTCCACCATCGATTTTTAAGCCGATGAGTGATCAGGTAATGAACATCTCAGTGCAATATCCTACTGATTGGACAGCTGGGCCTTCTGATCAATCGAGCGATCCAATTAAGCTTCCGATTGTTCAACCGGACAATCTGGTCCGTATATCCATCGGACGGTTTTCGACTGGTGTATCGTCTCAAATTACGGGACCGGACGAGCTTAACAGTGTATTGATCGGGCAAATGTCACAGCAGTTCTCTAATTTCAGCGCAGTGAAGTCTGCTAATGACGCACCAACGATTGGCAATGATCAGTGGATGGAACAAGATGCTACCTACCTTGACATTAACGGTACGCGGAATCATTTTACCACTATTAGTGTCTTCCATGATCACCAGAACTACTACAATATCAACTTTGTTGTGCCTGAGAGGCTCTACCAACAAGCCATGCAGCAATATATTCAGCCGATCTTGGATTCCTTTAAATTCCTCTCATAAGCTTTCCGCGTAGGTGCGAGAGGAATGATCCAAGAGGGATTGAGATTAGAGCTAAGTAAGGCCAAATCGTCAAAGTCGCGGCGTGGATACCCATCCAGATCACAAAGG
>CBJMBI010000479.1:0-3530 GCA_966427955.1 uncultured Ktedonobacterales bacterium | reverse complement strand
CAATAGCTTCAGCTGGAATATTTTCTCGTTTGTACTCACCTGCAATGATTTCACCGTCAGATGTGATAACACGTGGCGGAGTTAGTCTTTCATAGAATTTGTACTCGTCTTTTCGTTTGCTGATGATCTGGTAATCCAGCTTATGTGTGCGTACGACTTCGCAAAGTTCTTCAAATGTAAGATAGTAGATATCATCTTTTTCATGAAGAACATTGGCTTGTACGAGTTGTTTGGCTTCTTTGAGTAAAGCCTGCTTATAAATAAAATAGCGATTAATTATGCTATATTTTGGATATTCACGATAACCGATGAAATTCCGGATCAGACTGATCATTCGTTTTGTCTCTTTGGCTTTTTGTTCACCATCCGGTAATTGCTTCAATCGATCTAATAACTCTTGTTCTTTTTTCAAAGCTTCCTGTCGTCCTCGCTCAAATCTCCGCTTGCTTTCACCTAGTTCAAAGTTTTTGATGTGACTGAGAATGATGGGAACAAGTGTCGTTGGTTTCTCGCTCCAACGAGGTCTCGTAATATCGATTTCTCCGGCACATCGCATTCCGTATTTGTTGAGATAAGCATAGATAGCGTCTTGAGTTTCCTGTCCACCATCAAACTTAGCCAGTTCAGCCAAAAAGTTATCGTCTTTTACATGTTGTAAATAATCAATTACTTGCGGATAAGGACGAATCACGTCTGCGACATCCAATAGCGCCAGACCCATTTCCGAAGTAATATTGTTTGGTACAGATTGAGAAAGCGTGTCTGCTACGTTTTTTTCACCCAACCACTCCTTCATTTTTTCATTGATCCATGATGAAGCATTCATAGCACTAATAATCACACCAAAGCTCTGTGAATCAGATATGCTCTTCCTTAATTTCTGGATGTCTTCTAGGATAAACTCAAATAGATCCGGCCCTGATTTTGTTTGGATGTTTTGTTTTAGCTCTTCTATCGATGTTTCACTATGCTTAATCAAGTCAGAAACAATTGCCGGATCGTATTCGTTTAGTGTTTTAAAATCCGCAAGTGACCGACCTTGATTGCTTTTACCGGAAGGCTCTTCTTGCCTATCATCTGGTAACGACTGTATAAAATCTCCCCGCTCCATGATGGTCATCAATGCGTCTTTTATAAGCGGATCGGATTTTCCCAGGACACCTACTATCATTTCTCTTCTAGCAGGTGATGCCAGATCCTGTGCGATATCAACAAACAACCTACCACCAGCTTTATACATGGGTCGAGGAGCTGTTAACTGGAAGAAAGACAATCCCAAGGGTTTCATGGGGTCGGTCATCATCTGTTGATGTCCGACAGATACATAAACGTGATTTTCTTGATCATTCGCTTCAGGGATGGGGTATAAAGTGGTGATTGGCCGACTCTGGACAACGTAAAATGTCTCATCAACCAAACACCATTCGATATCCTGGGGGTAGCCGAAATGTTCTTCGATCTTTCTGCCTATGCGCTCAAGCTGCAAAATCTGCTCATCCGTCAGCACTTGCCGATTCTGCTGATCAAGATCAATTTTCTGTTCTTTCGTACCGCCATCTTTTAAGGCAGAAATAGCCAGCTTCTTAGTGGATATCTTCTTATCGATAACCTTGCCGTTTCGCACTTTATAGATATCAGCATTTACCAGGCCGGAGACCAAGGCCTCACCAAGCCCGAAGCTGGCCTCAATGGATAACACCTTCCTATGAGAAGTGATGGGATCGGCAGTAAACATAATTCCAGCCGCCTGCGGGAAGACCATCTTCTGAACAACTACAGACAGGTGGACTTTACGGTGGTCGAAGCCGTTTTGAAGGCGGTAGGTTACTGCTCTCTCGGTAAATAGCGATGCCCAGCACTTGCTGATATGCTGATAGATTGCCTCCTTTCCGACAATGTTCAAATACGTATCCTGCTGGCCTGCAAAGGAGGCTGTCGGTAAATCCTCAGCAGTTGCACTGGATCGTACTGCATAGGCATTTTTTTCATCAAGCCTGGAGAGGTGGCAGGCGATCTCTTCATGAATGTCTTCAGGGATGGCTATCTCTTCGATGATCCTGCGAAGCTCACCGCTGAGTTCACCGATTTTACCGCGGTCTTCTACCTTGAGAAGCGATAACTGATCAAGTAGTTCGTTAATCGACGACGTTTCCCCAATGATTCTTTTAAAGGCTTCAGTAGAAATACAAAAGCCATCTGGTACGTGTATTCCTTCAATCTTGGATAGTTCTCCCAGGTTTGCGCCTTTACCCCCAACAACCATGAGTTTTGTTTTGTCAATGTCTTGAAAACTAAGCACGTATGAACTCATAATGTTTACCCCTTTTGATAATTTTGATGACATCCTTCTGGCTAAAACGATTTACTGGAGTATTGTATATAGCCGCTCTGCCCACCCATGTGGATGACCTCCAGGAACTCAATGTCTATCCACGCACAGTATGAGGCTTCTGGGTTGGAAACGCAAATTCAATATGTTCCCGAGCGAATGTTTCGATGAGACGAAAGTTAATCGTTTGTTGGATATCCATGTACTGATGATAGTCTGCTGATAGGACATAATAGACCACTTCATACAGATAGGCCGAATCGCCAAAGGCAGAGAGATGTGCCCGGTCAAATCGCGTCAGCTCGAGGGAAGAGACAATATCGCGTATGATTGATGGAATCCTTTCTAATTGTGCCAGTGGAGTTTCATAAACCACGCCAAAAGAAAAAAGAACGCGCCTCTCCTCCATTTTCTTGAAATTCTGGATGCGAGAAGAGGTCAGTTCGCTATTGGAGATGACAATTTCCTCGCCCTGCAAAGCCCTGATACGCGTCGTCTTTATACCAATCTTTTCAATTATTCCCATCTGATCGCCAACAAGAATAATATCCCCTTTGATAAAAGGTTTGTCAAAACAGATCGCAAAATAACTGAACAAATCGCCCAGGATGTTTTGGACTGCGAGCGCTATGGCAATACCGCCAATGCCCAGGCCAGCCACCAGCGAAGTCACATTGATGCCAAGGTTGGAAAGGATAAACAAAATGCCTATCGCCCAGAAAACTATTCTCATGATTAGCTGGAGAATATCTTTGACATGCGCGATACTGGCTCCGTTCTCTTCTGTTGCTCGCTTATCAAGGAAATATTCAATAAAAATACGTACAGCGAATATCACTTGATAAACAACATATGTTATAAAAACAGCATCGATGATCCTTCTGACAAAGGTATTCAGGACGAGAAACTGGATCGCAATATAGAGTGAGAGAAGAACATAAAAAGGGAGATAGATAGATGAAAAAAACGAAACGATTACATCATCTAGCTTAGTTTTCGTTTTTGATGTAAAATATTTAATTTTATCTATAATCACGTATTTAAAGAGGAAAGCGAGGCCTATCGACAGAGCAAAAGCCAATAAAAATTGTAAATAGTTTGAGAGCGCATTTCCCAGTATCATTACCAATTCCTTTCTGATGAAGCGTCCAGCTCATCACATGAGCGGGCAACGAAGAAAATATCCAAACCGGACTGGATG
>CBJMBI010000478.1:0-3551 GCA_966427955.1 uncultured Ktedonobacterales bacterium | reverse complement strand
CTGCTGAGCTATGAACTTGGAGAGCCTTGATCACTGGCCTCTTGATTTGCTGGCAGAACTCGGGAGTTTCTGTACCGTGGAGCTGGACATATTGGAGTCCTACCTGCTCAGCTACCTCGTTGATATAGTCTGCCTCTTTATTGACAAAGACCCCGACAAGATCCGGCTTGCACTGTCCGGCAGGTGGCTGTATAAAGCTATCGCTTGCTTGCAGAACTGAGCGGACTTGCTGTGGCTCAATAAAGCGGCGGCTTGGTTCATGAAAAACAAAGCCCAACATATCTGCTCCCGCCTCTGTAGCCGTGTTAATATGCTCAGCAGTACGTAGACCACAAATCTTTACCTGCGTGCTACTGTTGGCACCGTGAAGTAACATATGCATCTGTGTGGGCACGTCATTGGAAACGACAAGTGATTCGCCAACCAGCATAGCTTGCACATCATAGCGTGCTAATCGTCGTGCATCTGCCTCTGTATGAATACCGCTTTCGGCAACGACTACCCTATCCTTAGGAATAATCTGGCGGATTTCCCCAATGAGATAGGGATTCATCTGAAAAGTGACCAAATCTCGGCTATTCACGCCGATAACAACTGCTCCAGCATTAATAGCACGTTTCGCCTCTTCAAGAGTGTGTACTTCGACGAGGCTGTGCATCTGGAGTTCATTAGCTACATGTAGCAAGCGCCGCAATTGAGTATCATCCAGGATTGCACAAATCAGCAGAATCACATCTGCTCCCCAAGCGCGTGCTTCATAGACCTGGTATTCGTCAATGATAAAATCCTTGCGCAGGACAGGAATATTCACGGCTTGTTTGATTGCTTTCAGATACTCTAGTGATCCTAGAAAGAAATGAGGCTCTGTTAACACAGAGATGGCTGATGCCCCATTTGCCTCATAGACTCGTGCTAGCTCGACAGGATCAATATGGGGAGCGAGCATGCCCTTTGATGGCGAGGCGCGTTTGACTTCAGCAATCAAGTGGATTTGCGAGCGTGGCTCGAAAGCTTTTAAAAGATCACGCGGTTTTGGCTGTTCAAAGGCCTGACGCTGCAAATCTGCCAGAGGGACTTCGCGCTTGCGTACCTCTAAATCTGTTTGTGTCTGTGTGACGATACGGTTAAGAAACATATAATCACCTATTCTGCTGATAGTAAATCGCGTTCAGTTTGTTGATACCTGTGTGAATGATTGAGAGCATTCAATCACTTCTACTAGCTTCCGTTTAGCCTTGCCTTCACGTAATGTTGCGCTAGCGAGCTTGATGCCTTCAGCGAGCGATGAAACCTGATCACAGGCTAGTAGGGCAACTCCAGCATTCAAACAGAGTAGGTGGGTAGCTGGTGAATCAATATAATCTGATAGGAGTTCACGTAGCATAGTCGCATTATATATCGGGTCACCTCCCAGAATACTCTGGCGATCTGAGATACTTGGCAAGCCCACTTCTTCTGGAGTAATGGTATATTCCCGCAATTGCTGGCCAGAGCGAACTTCGCAGATGCGGGTTGGAGCACAGATCGAGCACTCGTCTAATCCGTCCTCTCCATGGACAATCAACGCATGGCGACAGCCCATGTGAAGCAAAACTTCTCCCATCTTGTTCATCAGTGAACGATCAGAAACTCCAAGCACTTGGTAGGGCGTATGTGCTGGATTGGTAAGTGGGCCAAGTATATTAAAGACAGTACGAATACCGATTTCGCGGCGTGTTGGGCCAACATGCTTCATTGCTGGATGGTAAGCTGGAGCAAACATAAAGCCAAAGCCACATTCTTGGATGCTGTGGGCTACCTGTGCTGGTATCAAGTCAATTTTGACTCCCAGAGCTTCAAGGACATCTGCACTCCCACACTTGCTGGTAGCGGAGCGATTGCCATGCTTAGCAACGGCAGCCCCAGCGGCAGCAGCAACAATTCCTACGGCAGTTGAGACATTGAATGTTCCTGAGCCATCCCCTCCAGTGCCACAGGTATCTAATGCTCGTGCAGCTGTTTCCTCATCTAGATGAACTCGAAGAGCTTTTTCCCTCATGATCTGAGCAAATCCTAGAATTTCCTCGACAGTCTCGCCGCCGGGACGCAGGCGCAGGGCGGTCAAGAATGCACCCATCTGCGATGGAGTAGCCACTCCGGTCATAATTTCTTCCATAGCTGCTGCTGCTTCTTCCGTATTGAGCTTGCCGCCAGCAGTAACATGGGCAATAGCTTCGCAAATCATTACTCGATTTCCTCTTCCTCAACTGGTACGCTGGTAAGATTATATAATGCAGCAAGGGGAAACTTGAGGTCGATACTTGTCAAACTAACCTCTTGTCCTGGCCTAAATTGCTGATAGAGCCATATATTCCCATCTGCCTGACGCTGGAAAACCTCTACTAACTGGCATTGAGTGTTAACAAGCACATACTCTTGAATGCTTGGGCATGCTTGATAGAACTTCCACTTTACCCTTCGATCGCGAATTTCGGTGCTAGGTGAAAGGACCTCAACTACAAGGCATGGAAAATGGATCGTATCAGCATCGCCTTGTTGCCAGTCTTGTGGGTTACAGCTCACTGATACATCAGGGTAAAAGTACTTACCTTCTGCAACTTGAAAGCGTACATCTGACTGAAAGAAACGACAAGCTTTGCCTGCCAAGTATGTATGTACCAGATTTGCCATATTGTAGGCAATTTGTCCATGATTAATTGTTCCTCCAGACATTGCATACATATGACCATCTATGTACTCATATTTCACATCTTGGCTGGCACGATCTATCTCCAGATACTCTTCAGATGTAATGAAATGCTTATGCTCTAGTGCCATGAACATTTTACCCCTTGACTTATAGGTTCGTCAGGAAATTGCCAAGCAGCTTTTTCCCAGCCGGCGTCATGATCGACTCTGGATGGAACTGCACTCCTTCTACAGGATAGCGGCGATGTCGCAATCCCATAATAATGCCATCTTCTGTGCTGGCAGTAATCTCTAGATCATGCGGGAGAGTCTCGCGCTCTACAATGAGACTATGATAACGATTAGCTTCGAAGGGAACGGGTAGATCACGAAAAACACCTTTTCCCTCGTGATAGATCATGGAGGTTTTACCATGCATTGGTTCAGGTGCTCGAATGACACGACCTCCGTAAACCTGTCCAATAGATTGGTGTCCTAGACAGACGCCAAGCAATGGAATACGTGGTCCAAAGGCTTCAATGATCTGGCAAGACAGACCTGCTTCGTTTGGAGTGCAGGGCCCTGGTGAGATCACAATGTGATCGGGCTTCATTGCTTCAATTTCATCCAGAGTGACCTGATCATTACGCCGTACGAGAATCTCTGCTCCGAGTTCTCCCAGGTACTGGTACAAGTTATAAGTAAAGCTATCGTAATTATCAATTAAGAGCAGCATCTTACTGATCCTCCTCTCGAACTGGAGATGACTTGGCATCTTCTCTAGCTTCTCTGGCAATCTTTTCAGCTTCATCTAGGGCGCGTACTAGAGCTTTGGCCTTGTTCAGACTCTCCTGATATTCATTGCTGGGATCAGAGTCAGCGAC
>CBJMBI010000477.1:0-3559 GCA_966427955.1 uncultured Ktedonobacterales bacterium | reverse complement strand
GTAACGATGACAATGTCTGGCTTGCGACCATGATTAATAGCTTGCATCTGTTCGAGAACAGGTTTGGTGGAGGGATCAAGAGCAAAATCAACACCGATTTCGAGTGCGCATTGACGGCGATACGCGATGGGGTCAATGATGATCACACATGCAGCTCCGCGTTGTTGAGCCAACTGAGCGAGCATCAATCCGTTGCTTCCTGCACCCAGTATGCAGACACAATCCCCAGCCTGGATTGCTGCCCGATCAATACCGCGTATGCAGCATGCTAACGGTTCAATCAACGTGGCTGTTTCAAAAGAAATATCATCAGTTAAAACAAGTACATCGCGCTCTACATTTGGAGCGGGCACACGAATATATTCTGCGAGGCCACCAGGATAGAGCCGGGTTGTCCGAAAAGTGGCGCATTGGGAGAATGATCCGCGTTGGCAGAAGTGACAGAGCAGACATGGGACATGATGGTGGAGAAATACGCGCTGCCCAACTGTGAACTGCTCTACTCCCTCCCCTACAGCCTCAACTGTTCCCACTGGCTCGTGCCCAGGATAAATAGGTGCACGGGGTCGCATGTACCATTCCATAACATCCGAGGCACAGATGCCACAAGCATGCAACTTAATGAGCAATTCGCCAGGCCCAATTTCTGGCACAGGGAGATCAACGATTCGTATATCGTCGTTGGCATGATATTCAACAACACGCATTAGCTATCACCTTTTTGCAGGTACTATGCAAAGAAAGCCAAAAGGCTCTTCGCCCACAGTAAAAAACTGGTGGATCTCATTGCCTGAGATATAGACCACATCCCCTGCATTTATTGTATGCTCTTCGTCTCCCAGGCGCACACGTGCACATCCATGGAGCACATAGACACCATGATCATGGGCATGTTGGTCGAGGGAAGTATGGCCACCGGGTTGTACTGCAAAGTAACGCATGTGGAAATTGGGTGAGCCTTCCTCGTTGCCAATCATGATCTGGCGCGTGGCCCGATCAGCACCACTATTGTCTGGTCCATATGCCCGCACAGGTATATCCTGCCAGCGTAACTCCCCATTCTCCATTTTAGCGGAGCGATGAATGATACTCATGAGAACTCTATGGCGCAAATATCCCTGGTTTTAGCCAGAGAATACGTCCGCGATTAAGCGAACATAAGCGCTGCTTCCTTTCTATTTTCATCCCTATTTTGGATTATACCAAATGTGGTGGGCAAATGAGTCTCATCTATTCGCTTAAGCATTCACGGATATGGCTGTATTCTTTGCTAGTCTGCGAGGAATTGGGATTCGTCGAAATTTATTACGGCTATACCACATTTCGATATAATATTTGGATATTCATCTTTCAGTCTATGGGCATTTTCTTCTAGAATCCTCGGAAGGTTTTCTGCCATAATTTTTCGAGCATCTTCTATTGGTATACCTCTTTCCACATACTTATTTGTCATTTTTGCTAATTCTGCATGCATTTCATCAAATATCAATAAATTAGTAAGTAACCGTTCATATGAATATATTTTTGTATGTCTACCTATATCTCCTTTCATGCTTTTATACGTAGCTTTAATATGGTTCGTTAGATCTTCTAAATTATATTCTCCTCTAGAAATCTGTGCATATTTTCCATTAATTTGCTCTTTATTTTCAATTGTATTATCTAGATATCTTTCTTTAGTTGTTTTTATATAATCTTCTGTGATTGTTCGAACAAATTTTTTTGTGCATTGTCGTATAAAATCGGGAACTTCTCTCTGCATGACTGCTTTCTTATGTTTGATTTCATAGCGTTTTATATGACTGTCTAACTCTTGGTATCGTTTATCTAACTCTTGTTCTACTTCTTGCAGATATTGTGCCTCTGGTTGTGTCAGAGAGGTAACATATTCCTTGTAGGCCAGTTGCTGGGCTCGGAGGGATGTGAGATTGTAGGCAAGTCGATGAGCATGTGCGGCTGCTTGCAAGAGTGCATCACCTTCAGATTGATTTTTCTGGCGAGCTTGTTCAAAAGCTGGTTGGAAAACTCGCTTGAAAGCCGAAGTGTGAGTTTTATAAAGAGCCCTGACGAGTTCGTCAGGGATAGCGACAGGAATGCTTTCTTCATCATGCTTTTGGAAAAGAAGAGGAGTATCAACGGCCGATGAGCTTTCTCCTGGATAGGTAAGTCTAACCCCTTGTTTTTCAAAATCAGCTAGGATTTTAGTGATATCTCTGAAGTATCTGCTCATGATATCTTGAGCACGTTGCTCAAGAGAGACTTTGGCTTTGTTTAGAAATTCTTTTTTATGAGCAGCAATTTTTAAATCATTTTCGCTTCCATACTTCCTTAATCCGTAAAGAGAACGGTGAAAATGATCGGTTTTGAGTTGCAGATCATCTTTGCGGGCATTTTTATGAAGGACATCTTGATTTGCTTTTCTCGTATTGAAAGATTTGTCTCCTGATCCTATCATTGTCAGATCTCCTTTGTTGGTCTAACTGATGGCTCTTTATCTTGACTGTCTCTAAGTATATTTTCTATTGTGCTTGCTTTTACCCTATATGTTATATCTTTAGGATTTACTTGTTTTAATCTTTTAATTTTATGTCTTAGTACGATAATATTAATAGTTGTTCTTAAATCTAATAATTTATTATACATGTGTTTATCGCTAAACATATTTGAGAAATTCTGTTGGTTGTAATTGCTTCCATATTTTTCTTTATATGCTTTTGAAATATCTTTTACATATTTTTGTGTATTTTTGTCTATTTCTTTGAACATAGATTCTCGTAAGCATTTTTGTTGGATATTTAGTATGGATTGATCCAATTTTTGGCATTTTTGCTCTAACTTCTGAATTTCCTGTTGCAAGATCAGTTTTTGAGCTTGTAGGGAGGTGTGTTCGTAGGCAAATTGATGAGCATATGCACTTGCTTGTAAGAGTGTTTCACCTTCAACTTGGTTTGCTTGGCGAGCTGGTTCAAAAGCTAGTGAGAAGACTCGTTTGAAAGTTGAAGTGTGGGTTGCATGAAGAGCTTTGACAGACTCATCAGGGATGACATCTGAGGTGCTTTCTTCATCAGGCTTTTGGGAAAGAAGAGGAGTATCAACGGCCGATGAGCTTTCTCCTGGAGAGGTAAGCCTAACCCCTTGTTGCTCAAAATCAGCTAGGATTTTAGTGATATCTCGGAAGTGTCTTCTCATGATATCTTGTGCACGTTGCTCAGTGGCCTTTTCTATCTCTTGTGGAGGCTGATCTTTTGCTTGATCAATGCTTTCTGAATTATTTTCTATTCTAGGTTTTTTTAATTGATGAAGAATATCGCGCTGAAAACGATTAGTTTGGTATTGAAGGTCAGTTTCACTAAGACTCCTTTTAAGTCTCTGCTTTTCTTTCTTTTCTGTCGAATCATTGCTTGAAGAGTTGCCTCTAGAGCCATCCACTATTTATTGTCTCCTTTGGTTGTATGACCAAGAAAACTTTATTGATTGAAGAAAGATCTTCCTCTCTGGTTGAAATGCAAGGTCATACAGGAATAGGTTTGGGTTGCAAAGCCCGCTCAACGGCTTCAGG
>CBJMBI010000476.1:0-3569 GCA_966427955.1 uncultured Ktedonobacterales bacterium | reverse complement strand
CCCTTGCTGATCAACTGGAAGACTTTGAACGAACCACTGCGGTTGGCAGGCAGGTAACCGCGTAGGTGCGTGCCAGTTTCCCTGTACTCTTCCTGGTCGATCTTCCCAAACTGATGGAATTGAGCCACTAGGTCGCCACGGTCGTAAGGGATGACCACATCAAGGGCTTCGAATTGCTCCATGAGTGTTTCGCTGATGCAGTTTAGCAAGGCTTCAACACCGGTGCCATCAAGAGCTGAAACGAAGACCCTGGGCAGTGTGCCCGCGATGCCCTCAAATTGGAGCGTCGTATTAGCAGGAAGGCGGTCGCTTTTATTCAGTGCAAGCACCATTGGTAATCCAATTGCTCCAATTTCTTCCAATATCTCTTCAACCGCTGAAATCTGGTGTTGCATATTAGGATGGGATGCATCAACTACATGGACAAGCAGGTCAGCCTCGGCCACCTCCTCTAGTGTGGCACGGAAAGCTGCAATAAGTGTTGTAGGCAAGCGCTGAATAAAGCCCACGGTATCAGTGAGTAACAATTCCTGTCCACCCGGTAGGCGCACACGCCGTATAGTGGGATCGAGTGTAGCGAAGAGTTTATCTTCAGCCAGAGTCTGTGCTCCCGCCAGACGGTTTAGCAGAGTTGACTTACCAGCATTAGTATAGCCTACTAGTGCTATAACGGGTGCTCCGGCGTATTTGCGGTACTCGCGGTGCAATTGTCGCTGGCTGCGTACCTGTTCCAACTCTTCGAGCAGTTGATCTCGCTGGCGACGCAGCAGGCGACGATCAACTTCGATCTGCTTTTCACCTTCGCCACGCTGATTTGTGCCACCACCGCTTTGGCGTGAGAGGTGGGACCACTGGCGTGTCAGGCGTGGTAGATTGTAATCAATTTGGGCTAGTTCAACCTGTAAACGACCTTCGCGTGTACGTGCGCGTTGGCCAAAAATGATCAGGATCAACGCTGTTCGATCGAGTACCTGAACTCCTAACTCACGTTCCAGATTGCGATGCTGGTTTGGCTTTAATTCGAGGTCAAAGATGACTGCATCACAATTATGGAATTGCACGATTTGTGCAAGTTCCTTGACCTTTCCGGTGCCAAGCACTGTGGCTGGATTAGGTGTTTCAAGACGTTGTACCACACGGTCTATACAGATGACTCTAGCTGTTGCAGCCAGTTGCTCCAGTTCATCTAGCGATTCATCGATCGACCAAACTGCCTCAGGGGTCTCGATGCTAACCAGAATAGCACGTGTAGGTGCTTGGGAGAGTAGCCCCTGCATCGGCCTATGCTCCTGGTAGTCTTTACTGATAGTCTTCGGTGTGGTAGCTTGTTCAGTCAAGATGGACTCCTTAATTTTTATTGACATTGGCGACGGTAATAGTTGAAGTCACGCTATAGCATACGGATGATCTTTGGGACTTATTTAATGATAATAACTATTGGCAGGGATGTGAGTGCGTCAATAGTTACCTTCTGGTTACCGCTCTTAACATAGAGACCAGTAGATGAGCCTCCATCCAGATTCATTGCTGTTTCTAGCGACAGATCAGAAGAAACTAACAAATCAGCCAGTTCATTGAGCGAGAAAGCCATCGAAGGGCTGACAATTAATAAGAGTCGTCCCTGTTTATCCATAGCTATCACACTCCAGCGGCGGGCCGATGCATCAGCTTGAAACTGTGTTCGTTGACCACCAATGATGAGCATAGGTGAGGCTTGTGTTGCTTGTTCCAACTGTTCATTATTGGGATCATATGGCTGATCACGTAGTGACCGTAGTGAAACATGGCCCTGATTATCAACGGAGAGCATGCCCCCAAAGCCGCTATAAGAAGTTCCATAGGTTTGTCCGTTGGAGACCAACAGCGCAACTGCCTGATTTTTAGCGTTGAAGAAGCCTCCATTGATGATTGCCAGAGCGTTGGTTTGTTGCATCCAACTATGTAACGAGAGAGGTTGGTCGGGTTGATAGCCAATGCTGATATGGATGGAGTGTAAGTCGAAGCGTGCAATAGTAACCGTATCATCATAGTTGCTAGCACCCTTCCAGTGTTCATAGCGTAGTTCAACCCCTGGTGCCCACTGATTCCAAGTATTAAGTTGCGGAGGGGTAGAACCTGAGTAGCCAACAGGCATTGACTGCTTAAAGTGAATAATTTGGTTGGTATCTGGTAAAACATTACAAGCTAGTAGAATGTTGATAAGAAGACTAAATATAAGTAGAAGCTTTAACCTATACTTTGCTGACATTCACTTTTTCCTCATAACCTTTTTTGTAGACAGATTGGTATGCAGATTGATCACCCTGGCTCCTTGCGTGACTGTGACAATGAATATAACGAATTATATCAGCTCAATGTTCCAGGGCTAGGGCATTTCAGAAACTTCTCTTGAGTGGAATTATCCACTCTTCAATAATAGTGTAACAAACAAGGGGAGAGTTGGCAAGTGGATTAGATACACCATGATATTTTACCTACTTGAACAGCTTAGTTTTCGTACACTGTTTTGTATTTTGATCACAACGAATTATACCATGCTCGAATTGTTGAAGCAAAAGGCTCTCACTGAGTTTTTTTGCCTGCGAAATGGGAAAGCCAAATGCCTTAAGGCCACCATTTGTATCGAAGTAAGCCATTATCAAGCCTGAAATGCTATAGCCAGTGTAGATGTAATAGCGTCCCTGGTCAGATGTTGGAATGGTAGTTTCCTTTTTGTCTTTGTCAAAATAGTGCCAATCGGCAGCATATGGAATAGGCTCGCTAACATTCACATCGTGCGGAGATATCCAGTCAAATGTATTGAAACCCCAGTTCATCAAGTCGCGCATATCCGTCCACCAATCAACTGAGTGCATAACTACTCCGATCAGGTGGCGATGGTTGCGTATGCTGGAAATAACCTGGACAAAATTGGTTTTAGTATCCCAGCCTGTCTTTCCCCCATCAACACCAGGATACCACCACAAGAATTGGTTCGTGTTTAACATATCGTGTGCATCATGCATATTATTCTTGGGAATATCATACTCCCTCGTACTACTGATAGTATGAATAAGTGGCACCTTCAAGCTAAATTTTGCAAGCAGAGCGAGGTCGTGTGCACTAGAGAATTGTCCTGTGGCAAGCAGGCCATGAGGATTCACATAGTGGGTGTCAAGTAGTCCCAATTTCACTGCTTCCTGATTCATCTTATCGACAAAATTCTGCTGGTTACCGCCTCCAAATTGGTCGGCAATTGCGACTGCTGCATCATTGCCAGAGACTAGTAACATACCATAGAGCAGATCTTTGAGGGTGTAGATCTCACCTTTTTTGATACCCATCAATGAACTATCTGCTGCCAACTGATTAATATCATTTGTTATTGTGTCATTAATCAGAATGCTTTGATTGGGATCTCCTATCTGTATTGCCACCAAGGCTGTCATCAACTTGGTTGTGCTGAGCATTGGCTGGTGCAGAGAAGGGTTAGATGCATATAATACTGCTCCTGTATCTGCGTTTAGCAAATAGGCTGAAGTTGCCAGGATTGGTGGAGCCGGATGATCACTCTGTTGTTGTATGAAGGC
>CBJMBI010000475.1:0-3572 GCA_966427955.1 uncultured Ktedonobacterales bacterium | reverse complement strand
CAGCACGGAAAGCATTTGGAGAGTACATCGGATGGAGCTTCGAATAGAGCATACATTTTTGCCAGGGGACTGGCTTCCCTTTCGTTTGCCAACCTAAAATAGAGACGTCATGTCCATGGTCAGCCAGACCACTGCATACCCGTTGGGTAACGTTTCCATAGCCTGATGGCATAGTCGGACTATCCGACATCCAGAGAACCTTCATAGTTATGACTCCTTAAGTATGACCAAATTATTTTTTAATTGCTAATGAATTTTTGCTCTGCTAGTCCAATCGTAGCCAATGGAGGGATCATCATGTGGAATACGTCCCTCTTCGTCAGGATTGTAGATGCTTGAGGTCACATAAAATAGATGAGAGACCCCGCCAACAGCTTTACATCCATGAGCCACACCAGGTGGGATTTTTAAGACCATAGGTTCCATATCTTCGCCTAAATAGAGCGTGAGCGTCTTGTTGAAGGTAGGAGAGTCGGGACGACGGTCAGAGAGTCCTACTTTTAAGCGACCTATGGGTACATACCACCAATCAACCTGTGTCTTATGGATATGCCAGGCTTTCGCTACACCAGGATACATCTTGCTATGGCTGAGCTGGGCAAAACCTTCGGCGAAAAAAGGATCACTCTGACGAATGATTTCGGTAAAGAAACCACGTTCATCTGGATATACTTTCAGTTTCTTGATAATCGTGCCCTCTATAGCTAGCTTTTCTTCTCGTATGGTTGACGGCATAACATATCTGCCTTCCTTTCTTATGGAAAATTGAGTTGATGAAAACATGAGTCTCGCTAAATATACATTTTATGCTTTTCCAGCTAGAGCTAGTGCCTTTGTCAAGAACGTATCCTGGCATTCTAATACTGATGTGAGCCAGTCCCATCGCTCACAATACCAACTGACCGTCTCTGCAATGCCCTGCTCAAAGGAAATTTGGGGTTTCCAACCAAACATATCCTTGATTTTCCGTGTGTTTACTGCATGACGGCGTACATGGCCAAGTCGATCAGGGACAAAATGAATTAAGTCACGTGGTTTCTCTAATAGATCGAGTACAAGCTGTGCATTATCGAGTACACTGCGCTCATCACCAGTACCAATGTTGAATACCTCTCCAATTACCATTTCTGCAGGCGCATGGAGGAGTAAATCTAGTGCACGACAGTGGTCAGAGGTATGGATCCAGTCACGTGTAGCGCTTCCATCACCGTAGACAGGTAAGGGGCGGTCATTAAGCGCATTGGTGATAAATAACGGAAGCTGCTTTTCAGGATGCTGGTATGGTCCATAGTTATTGGAACAGCGTGTAATCACTACTGGCAATCCGTATGTTGCCCAATAGGAAAAGGCTAAACGATCTGCACCGGCTTTACTGGCTGCATAAGGTGATAGTGGTTTTAGTGTATCGGTTTCTAGAGACGGACGACTAGCACCATCTGGGGCTTCAGCATTGCCATAGACCTCGTCAGTGCTAATCTGGATAAAGCGTTTAATTCCAGCAGCCCGTGCAGCCTCCAGCAAGGTATATGTGCCCACCACATCTGTGTGTACAAATGATCCTGCCTCTAGAATCGAGCGATCAACATGAGTTTCGGCAGCAAAGTTGATAACCCATTTACATCCTCGCATGGCCTCTGTAACGATCTCAGCGTCGCAAATATCTCCATGGATAAAGGTGAAACGTGGATTATCAGCATATGCTGCTAGGTTTTGTAGATTACCTGCGTAGGTCAAAGCATCTAATACGATCACCTGTTCATCAGAGTGTTGAGTAAGAAAGTGATGGACAAAATTGCTGCCAATAAAGCCTGCGCCGCCAGTAACCAACACCCTTTGTTGTTGCGCCATAATAAATATCTCCCTAAGCTAAAAGACTAACACGACTATAATCACCAAGTGTCAATTTATATGCCTTGGGCTTTACGTCTGAGACCAAAATTTCGGCATAACGTCCTATCAAGCTAGCTTCAATACGTCCAGGAATGTTGCTAATCGTGCTGTGTTCTAGCACAATGCAGTACTCAATCTCGCTCTGCTCTACCATGACGTCATGATATACCGATGAGAAGGGGCCAATGTAGGAATTGACAATGCGTGTACGTTCGCCGATAATAGCTGGGCCGCGAATGACGCTATTGATGATCTCAGCATTCTCTTGCACAATAACCGAGCCCTGAAGTACCGAGTCTGGCGTGATAGTTGCACTTGTGGCGATAAAGCCTGACAGACGGGTCAGCACTAAATGATTGGCGGCTAGAATGTCGCCCATTTTACCTGTATCAAGCCAGTAGTCTTGCAGTATATATGGACGTACATCATAGCCAGAATCAATCAGCCACTGAATGGCATCAGTGATCTCAAACTCTCCGCGTGCAGAAGGCTGGATGTTCTCTGCCGCTGTAAAAATATGATGATCGAAACAATAGACTCCAACCAGCGCTAGATCACTGGGAGGGAGACGTGGTTTCTCGATGAGGCGGCGCACACGTGGTTCCGAGGAAAATAGAGTGGTGCCATTAGACTCTAGCTCTGCTACGCCAAAATCACAGGGATTCTCGACATGTGCCAGCATGATACGGCAATTATATTCACAATTAGCAAACGCACGCACAATTGGTGCAAGTGGCTCACCGATCAAGTTATCGCCAAGTACCATGATGAAGCGATCTTGTCCCAAAAATTCACGAGCGGTTAGCACTGCGTGAGCTAGCCCCAGAGGGGCTTCTTGATGGATGTAGGTAATTTGAATCTCTGCACCCCAACGTGAACCATCACCAACTGCTGCTTTAATATCCTCTCCTGTATCACCGACGATGATACCAATCTCACGAATACCAGTGGTGATCAGTGTTTCAATGGCATAAAACAACACTGGTTTATTCGCCACTGGTATGAGTTGCTTAGGGCGGGTGTAAGTGAGGGGACGCAGGCGCATCCCTTTGCCGCCACTTAAAATCATTCCTTTCATAAACCTTGCTTTTCTTCTTGTTACTTATTGCTGTCAGGATGGTTCTTCTTTTGATCTAATGGCCAAGGGAGAATCTTGCTGTATTCGTTGATGGCTTGCTGAGCCTGGAGATATGTATCAGGATGGGACTTGATAACTTGCTCCAGCGTCGCTGTCGGGCCATATTCTTGCTGTATAGATTTGAGTAGAGCTATGACACTGTGCTGTGCATTAAATGGAACAGTATATGTCTCTCTTCCTGCATCTCCTCCCCACTTAGATATATAATAATTTCTGTAAAGAGGAAAAGTTTTTTGAAATATAAATAATAGGTTGTCATCGCTATTTACAGTATTGCTGCCTTTGTTCTGGTGTCTAAGCTTTAATTCGCTGTTGATCATTTCATAGCCTTTAATGATCATTCTTCTGTAGTAATCGCAATCTGTAAAATAATCAGGAAAAACTGTATCATACAGACCAACGTTATTTACAGCTTCCATATTGTATGCAGCCAGCAGGTCAGGATGGAATCCTGCCACTGCTTTTGTAAATACCGCTCCCCAATTTCTCTTTACGTCGAACAGTTGTTGGATCAACTCCAACAATTTTTCAGGAGTGCCATTTT
>CBJMBI010000474.1:0-3574 GCA_966427955.1 uncultured Ktedonobacterales bacterium | reverse complement strand
TGAGCTTTTCAAGATCGTGAAGGCGAGCAATGGCTTGCTGTGCGTGGGTTGTGATTGCCAGGGCAGAAAATCGGATATAGAGAGTATTTAAGATCGCTTCCTGTAAGCCTTCTATCTTTCCTTCTATCTTGCCCCGAGCCTCACCTCGAGCAATACGCTCCAAAACGACAGGATTCTCGTCAATGAATTCGTCAAATTGGTATTGCGTGTACAATGCCTCCTCAATTTCAAGTTTGTCTTGATAGGACATAGTTTGCGACCTCCACATGATCCGGTGAAACCGGAGAATATGAGAACCAATCTCGTGCCGACTATAGGTTTGTACAATCTCTTCCAAGGCTTGCTTCAGAAGATCTGGCTTGGCTCCTTGCATGGCTGGCAGGAGTGTATATAAGGATAGTATATGATTTTTGACAATGGATTGGGCGTTCAGTTCCCACAAACAGATCACTTTGTAGCGAAAAGTTAGTAGCGTCTCATCTGCACATTTCAATTGGTACGGTGGCAACTTAACGGCCGTCTGGAACAAATAGAGGATCACAGAGATCACTGGTACTCGATGTTTCTCATAGAGCGCTACATGATACTGGAGCAACCTTAGCAACAGATCAGGCTTATCCTCGGTTTGCAATTCCAGATTGAGAATGGTTAGTAGGCATTTGTAGCGAATTCTATGCACTAGATCTGCTTTTAGCATGCTCCGGTTAATCTCAATATTGCGCTCTTCATTTCGCAAGTTCCCAATAAATTCTGCTCCAGGCAACAAATAGGGAATAATCTGATCGGCTTCTTTTCCGAAAAGCGCTTTGAGCGTATTATCATAGGCATGTGGCTCTGACACTTTTTTCACCGAGATCAATCTCCTTTAGTTTCTATCAATATGTTGTATAAATTTTCAAACTACCTACAGTTAAGCTATTAAGCCTATACTAAACAATCCTCATCCCAAATGGTATCCTCATCTTCATCCTCATCCCACTCTGCTACGGGCCATGCCTGAGAAAAGTGAAAATGTTGCTCTTTTCTGACGAGTCCATGAGGACAGATAGCAGAAACATCAACCAATAGTTCGCGTAAAATTGCTTCTATTGGAAATTTAGAGGATTCTGCCTCCGTAATAGCTCGTCCATAAAATGTTCCCCCCTCGCGACTTGTCTTGGTATGATTTTGCAACTCACGTATCAACTGCTCGGGTAGAAACTTTTCTGCAATACGAAATGGAAGATGGAAAACATAATGAGCGCTTGAACTGTCATATTGAAAAGCTATCAAGCTTAGCCCTTCTGGATCAAGCTGCCTAATTTCACCTTCTTCCAACTCATCCCAGCTCGGGAAGCAGCGCTCTCTACTTAAATGAATTTCGAGCAAATCTGCTGGAGAGATGAAGAGTGCCGCAAGTTCTTGGCTCGGAATGGGTTGACGGGAGGACCGTGCTTGGTCCACGAGCTTCTTGAGTGACTGACCAATAAAACTTTTGGTTCGCTCTTCATCAAGTGCCTCGCTATCAGCTTTGGTCTTGGCTTCATAGCCCATGATACGAGCAAAGATACGACGAGCTTCTAAGTCCAACTCATCTATCACATGATTATCCCCATCAAATGACATCCCAAGCCTCTCAAGACAAGTTTCCGTTGCTATGTCTATAGCCATATCAAAGGAGTAATTACAACCAAATGTCTCAGACCCATCAATATAGGCTACCGGACAGATTGCACCACACTTGTAAGCGTGTTGCAATACAATAGCTTTCACCTTATATAACCCATGACGATCGTTATATAACAAATGTTCACGCGCTTTTGCCCAATGATTAAGATGGAAAAGCAAATGGAGTGTCCGCTCAATCTGCTCCGGTTGACAAAGCCAATCGAGCCTAGATGGTATGATCCCGCCAGGAGCCGAGATACGCGGACAACACTCAGGATAGATAGTATCCTGCCAGCGTGAAATATGACGAGCTTGCGGAGGACTCGAATAGATCTGCTCCATATTTTCTACAACCTGATGATTGGATGTAGGAACCTTATTATCTGCCATCCACACGGAATGGATAGATGCCTCCAGATCTGCCACCACCCGACGGACCAATTCGAGTAGTTCCTTACGGAAAGCAAGATTGTCACCGGTCGAACGAAGTACTGGTTGCAGCACAGAATGATAAGGAATAGGATCAGTTGTCATGTGGGGGTATAAAGGAAGTAAAGCAATAATAGCATCATGAGCATATGGTCCTAATTCTGAGAACGATACGAAGCCATATTCCCGATGAGACGAAACCGTTAAGAGATCATAGCCTTGGAAGTGGACTTTTCCTGACACTCCCTGGCATGAAAAGTGAACTGTTACACCCGGAATGAGATTGAAAAAGTCAACAGCCAGCCTGATCTCCGGATCAAGTTCGTGCATATGCGGATCAAGGCCGCTATCTACCTCCTGAAGCCGTTGATATTCAGGCAGAGCCAGAATTTCCTCACAGTGTGCATCAAGCCAATGGAAGAACTTGCGTACTTTACGATCATAACAACTACTATCTTCACCAATAATTGAGAGCAGATTGCGTACAAAGAGAGCATCCCGCTTCGCCCAGTGCGTTCTTCCAGCTAGCACATCCTGCCTAAATGCCTCATCCAAAGCAAATTTTTGACAAAAATCCTTGATATGACGTTTATTTGCCTCTTCAAAATAGAAGTTACGCAAGAATCGCGCTTCACCAAAGACATGACTAGCGGCTCGCAACCTATCGAGATCAAAACACTGCCTATCCAGAGGCATCAATTCACGTTTTATAAACTCTGCATTAATACGCTGCAGAGCATTATTCAACTGCCCACGCAATTGTCTAATTTGCCGTTTTACTTTGCTTAAATGCTTTTTTGTCAGCATTTGCATTGAATCTTGAGAATGATCCTGGAGATGCTTCAACTGATCTTCAAACTCTTTTTGGCAAGCAAGCTTCTCATGATCCAGTTGAGAGTGTAAGTGAGACCGTAGAGGTTCCTGCAAAGCATCTAACAGCACATCCATTGAAAAATGAGAAAGATGAACCTGCTTAACATCCACCTTCTCAGCAAACCAGACCGTGAGTTGATTCTCACCTGTTTCTGAACCTGTATCAATCTCTGCAGTGAATTTATAATTGCCATAGAACATTTTATAAACATCTACATGCATAGCATATTCCCTTTAGAAAAATTGCAGCTAACTGTCCAAACAGACAATACCTACAGCAATAGGTAGCAAACTTGTCGTATACAAATTTTCATAAGGCACACTTGAAGTAAAGCATGCAACATATGCAAGACAGTTCCAATTAAGAGAGGACGCAGCATAGCCCATGCTGGCTTCACGTACAGCCAATCCCCGACGGATGCGCTGCACCAGTTCCTGAGTATACGGAGCAGGTTCTTTTCTCTGCCCGCGCAACTCATCGGCCACATAAGCATACATATTGAGTGCTTCTTGTCGCCGCTCACGCTCAGCCAAAATGATCATCAGTTGACAAAGAGCGTCTTCATCCGTAGGATTCTCCTCCAGAAATGAGAAGAGCAATGCTTCAGCTTCACAGACACGCTGA
>CBJMBI010000473.1:0-3583 GCA_966427955.1 uncultured Ktedonobacterales bacterium | reverse complement strand
TATAGATATCTGCTAGAGATGAAACGTCGGAACGACAGGCATCGCCGTAGGCATGCGGTCCCACAAAACATCCAGGTTGCGAAAGCCTAATCTTCCTAGATGGAAAAAAGAAGAATAAAGTGACTGGAAAGTTCTATCTGAAGAAAAAGATTATTTGATCTTAGCAAGAGCGGAGAGGACTTCAAAAACCTCTTCGCCATTCAGCCCAAAGGCTCTGCCATCAATATGGGAGTGGTGGGACTCAGACGAGTAGCACCAGCCAGTCATGTTGAAGGGATCTTCAGTGTGCAACATTGCCCCCAAAAAACGGATACCGTTGATAGCAAGGTCTATTTCCCACTTATATCCCCTCACCAATTGCCATAATTCCTCCTCCTCCCTCTCCTCTGAGCAGAGCCCAATTTTCTCTCGAATTATTTCTTCTAGATACTGGTTAAGATAGATATCATGGACTATCGAGAGGGGACCTTCATGCACGTAGAGGCTACTCTCCAGAGAGAACGTCCATAAGCTTCTGCTGGAAAGTCGGTATAGAGGCTTGCTGCGTGATTGATAACAAATGGTAAACCGTCCTTCTTCTTCGTAGTGGTCCACATATTCGAGGTCATACACGCTTTCTTGCAACCCAAAGACGGGATAGGGGCATGCGGCAATATCTTCTTCGAGCTTCTTGTGTTTGTTGGACATGGGTGCTTACCTCGCTTTCTTCTCAAATATAGCTGAGAATGTTCGCAAAAATGAGTTGAAAAGAGGGACAGTTTCGTGGGGTCGCACTTTCCTCCTCCCAAAGCAGGGAGACAGTTTTCATCTCTTGCGCATTCAGCTTTTCTTTTTGAGGGATACTCGATGATGGAATTATTAACGGTGGAGAAAAGTTGAGAACTTCCTTTCTTTTCTACTACTCTAGAAGTTGTTCTCTTGTACTATCAACAGATAAGCGGTTGTGAACCAGTGATAAGAAAATGCCTATTGACAAAGATGGATCAATTTGGGTATGATTACTGACAGATACTTGATGTATCACTTTTGCAAGATAAGTCTGCTTTGCTCTCTAGAAAGGAGGAATGTTTTCTGAGGGGAAGGCCTTTGTGGGAAAAGGTCACGGATAGACCACGAACCTCTGAAGTTTCTGACATCCAGTCCTGCGGATAAGTAGACAAGGTGTGTTGAGGCTGGTCTCGCCGTCCACCAAAATGTTCCGTTTGTGTGTGATATCCTTGGCAGAGAAATTTTTGAACGTCTACAAGCGCAATAGGAGTATTACAATATATGGATAAAAGATCAAAACAATATATAGAAACAAAAAAAAGTGTCCACAGTAGAGAAAGAAAAGAAGAGCGAAACATCTGACCAGCGACTTTGGAGAAACACTCGTCTCTTGTACAATGTTGGCAAGACTGCCCTCGTCGCAGGAATGCTCCTCTCAGAGAAGATGATCGGGATGGCCTATGCAGAGAACAACAACCAAACAAAGGAAGTGGTTGATGGCATGCGGCGTTCTCTTTACCAGAATCAAACGGAGGGATATATTCCTCGTATTGAAACTCGGCCAGAAGCGGTTTCTCTCCCCGAGAGCCAGACGGTAGATAAGATATGGCCGGGCCTTGGTAAACTCATTGATGAACATGAGGCTGCTTCCAAGAACGCGCTTCAAGGAGAGGCTCAGGGAAGATCTGATAGGACTTCATCAGAGCAGCGAGAGGTTCGGCGGGGCATACCCTTGAAGAATAAGGTGAAAATTGCACGTTTCTCTGGTGAAACCCACTTGAGGAAGGAGACACCTGAGAGGGAGATTCCTCAATCCATGATGGAGACCCAGCAGGGAGAGCAGGACAAAGGCAAAGAGGCAGAGCCTCTAAACTTGGGTAAGGAGGAAATTGACTTCCTGCAATCTTTCTTGGATGCCCTCAAGCAGAATAAGAAGGCCCTGCAAGGCTTCAAAGATGTTTTGAATGATAAGAAGATTGTAGAAGGCGTTAAAGATTTGATGCAGGATGAGAAGGTTAGAGAGTATGTCATCTCTGAGATGAAGAATAAGAAGAATGTCAAGCAAGCTGCCTTGTCATTCGAGAATCCACAGGTTCTGCAAAACCTCAAAGAGGGGTTGAACAATGAGGAAGATAGGAAATTCTTTAAACATTTAATGCTGGATAAGGAGTTTAGAGGGCGTGTCCTCCTTGAAGCGGAGAATAATCTTCCATGGGGGAAGTTATCTCTCAAAAATAGTACAGATATCACTGGTACAGAGCTAGCAGATATTCGAGCTAGACTCCAGGGTCGTCAGGATCTCCTTAACTTGGCTGAAGGATATAACCTCAGTATGGCACAGTTCCAAGCAACACGCCATGAGATTGGGCTGCCAAGTGATCAACTCCTTGCCGTTGCTTGGCAACTAGACTCAACTCATGTGTTGGTTTACGAGGAACTAAACAAACCTGTTTAATAATGTTCAGACCCAAATACATCTCTTCAAAGTAGATAAGGCTAGCCAAACAATGTACCCTATTGCCAGGAACGTCAACGGTGTGGATACATATGGTCCTCGTGTTGTTATGAGAGATCAATCACAAGCATCCTGTCCTGATCAATGCAACCAATACGGGTGTTGCCCTGGTCCACTTGGCCCTGGCTATCCTTGCGCTTATACTGGTACAGTTTGTAGGTCGATAAATCTTCAATGTTCATTCGGATATTGCGGTGCATGCTCTTTGGCTTGTTGGGTACCTCCTGTAAACTCTGCTGCTTGTGCGGCTTGTCTTATTGCTTGGTGTCCTATAGGATCATTTATTGGTTGTTGTGACTTTGGGCCTGGTTTGATGTGTGAGCCTCCAAGCTACTGTAACTGCTAAAGACCATCCGGGGATTGTAAAATGGTGTATGAACCAGTTGTGGATAAGCTCTTGATCAGAACAAAGAGATGCACGTTGAAACTAAACTAGAAAAAACTTTATTATCTACAATTTCTTCATATACCCATAGCCACAAAATCAGGCATATTATCTATTCACGGACAGGAGGTCAACATGAAAAGAGGCAGAGAAATTGCATTTTATATTTTATGTTTAATTTTCTGTATTGGAAGTACAACAAATTTAGCTCTATTGATTTCAAGCCAAAACTACCCTCCTATTGTAGTCATCCTTTCTGTCGCCATCCTTTTAGCCATCGCTTTTGTCGCCATCCTTTTCAGCCTTGCTCTGTTCATCAATGGCTTCCGTCGCATGATTCAGCTCATTGTAGAACATAAAAGAGGCAGAGGAATTGCATCTTATATTTTATGTTTAATTTTCTGTATTGAAAATATAATATATTTTGTTCTTTTATTGATTTCAAGCCAAAACTACCGTCTTATTGTAGCCATTCTCTTCAACTTTGCTATGATCTTTTATGGGTTCCGTCGCATGATTAAGTTCATTGGAGAACCTGCTGGAGAAATGCAGAATGAGCAAGAGCAAACATTTTGAAGCCATTTTCAATATTCAAATTTCACGTAACGTGGGTCGTTGGGGAAATCCTCTCGGGATCACTCAATCCTTTTTACCACAGCAATTAGTTTTTCTGACCTTTGAAAAAGAGCCAGATG
>CBJMBI010000472.1:0-3598 GCA_966427955.1 uncultured Ktedonobacterales bacterium | reverse complement strand
TTGCAGCGCAATCGATCGGTGAACCTGGAACGCAGTTGACTATGCGTACATTCCACACCGGAGGTATTGCAGGAGCGCAGGGAGACATCACTCAAGGTCTACCGCGTGTCGAAGAACTCTTCGAAGCCCGTGTGCCGAAGGACAAATGTGAGATCAGCGAGATTGATGGTGTTGTCGAGATCATCAAAGACGAAACAAACGGATCACGTACAGTCCGTGTCGTCTCAACGAACGTCTTCTTTGACGAATATCAAGCCCCACCAGGAGTCCAGTTCCAGTTCTTGGTCCAAGAGCATGAACATGTACTCAAGGATCAGGTTATCATCCTGATGAAGGATGAGGCAAATGGAGAGTCTATACCAGTGCTAGCGCGTAGCGAAGGTGAAGTTATCATGACAGATGAAGGGGTACTCACGATTCGCTCCGAGGAGCATGAAGAGCGTTCGTACCCGATCCCAGCAGCTCGCACCATCACTGTAAGCAATGGCCAAAAGATCCAGGCAGGTACAGCAATCACATCTGGTCAGCGAGATCCGCAAGATGTCTTACGCATTCAAGGCCGTGAGGCTGTCCAGTTGTACCTAGTCAAAGAAGTCCAACGTGTCTATCGTAACACAGGTGTGTATATCCATGATAAACACATCGAAGTGATTGTCCGCCAGATGCTACGCCGCGTCAAAGTGGATGATCCAGGTGATACCGATATGCTGCCAAACGATCTAGTAGATCGCTTCGTCTATGAAGATACCAATGCACGTGTCTTAGCTGAAGGTGGAGAGCCTGCTACAGCCCAGACAGTACTGCTTGGTGTAACTAAGGCTTCGCTCAATACCGATAGCTTCCTGGCAGCAGCATCGTTCCAGGAAACCACACGTGTACTAACCGAAGCCGCGATCGAAGCCCAGACAGATCATCTAGTGGGCCTGAAAGAAAACGTCATCATCGGAAAACTGATCCCGGCAGGCTCTGGTATTGCACAACGTCGTCGCGAACAGCTCGCGCGTCAGCAAGCAGCAGCAGCTCGCATCGCATCACAACAGCCTGTCGTTGCGGGAGTAGTTGCAGGTAGTACTGTTGGGGTTTCCAATGGTGCTGCACTCAGCTTAACTCTTGACAGCGAAGATGATGAGTGATATGATAGGCACCCGCGTATAAGTAAAATTGAGGACGCGAAGGAGACAACGGACGCGATAAATCGGGCAATGAATTGCCAGAATATGTTGGATCAGTGAGCGATTTATCGCCAGTTGGTAGGGGCCTAAGGTTACTATCAAGATGTTTCGCCCGTTGTGCCTCGCATCCCTTTATGAAGAAATAGTAGAATAAGGACAGGGAGGATCGTTCCTTGCCGACAATTAATCAGTTGGTCCGGAAGGGCCGTTCGCAAAAACAGAAAAAGGTGAAGGCCCCTGCGTTGCTGTATTCATACAACGCATTAAAGAACAGGACCTCCCGCTTGCGTGGATCGCCACAGAAACGCGGCGTCTGCACGCAAGTACGTACAATGACGCCCAAGAAGCCGAATTCGGCAATGCGAAAAATTGCTCGTGTTCGTCTTTCGAACCAGATGGAGGTCACCGCATATATTCCTGGCGAAGGGCATAATCTTCAGGAGCACTCGGTAGTGCTTATTCGTGGCGGTCGTGTAAAGGATCTGCCAAGTGTACGTTATCATATAGTTCGTGGCACATTGGATAGCGAAGGCGTTTCAAAGCGTCGCCGAGGCCGCTCGAAGTATGGAGCCAAACGTCCTAAGCCAGGTCAGGCTGCGGCTTCAACAAAGGGCGGGAAGAAATAATTAGTTCCGCTAATCACACACCATCGTAAGCAGGTTTTGGAACCCGTTTTTGCGGTGATTGTCGGGTGTTCTCCAGTTTAGCGCTCTCAATATCTCTGTTGAGATGCTGCAGATAAGTGCAGAGGCGCAGTGAATTGGGCCACTACCAACAGGCAATGAATTGCCAGAGGCTGCGAAATGCTTGTGCGATTTCTCGCCTCTTGTAGGGCCCCAATTTATCACGGCCTCTGTGAAGGCAGGATAGGCATCCGCGTGTAGGCGTCCGAAGAAGATTGGGGCATAGTCCTCAATTGAATCGACGCCTTTTCTGGTGTTCGCTAGATATCTTTCCGGGGTATTTGTCTCCGGTGTATGAGACTTGATGAGGTGCTGGGGGTTCCTAGGCCTGACAATGATCAGATGAGGCCAGACCCGTGAGTGGGTGAATAATTATATTAGACCCGTCTCTAAGGTACATGGGACCAACCTGTTTCACGACAATTTGAAAGGCAGGCAGAATATGCCAAGACGCAAGAAAGTAGTGCGACGGTCAAATGATCCGGATCCAAAATATAAGAGCAGGAATGTGGCCCGCTTCATCAGCAAATTGATGGTCGATGGCAAACGAAGCCTGGCAGAGCACATTCTCTATAAAGCTTTTGAAACAATTGAAGCTAAACAGAAACGTCCACCTCTCGATGTTTTCGAGCAGGCGATCAAGAATGCTACTCCAAGCATTGAGGTAAAACCTCGCCGAGTAGGTGGTTCAACGTATCAGGTTCCCGTCGATGTACGTCGGGATCGAGGTGTTGCGTTAGCAATGCGCTGGCTCATCCGTGCTGCCCGCTCACGTACGGGTAATTCGATGGTCCAGAAGCTTGCCAACGAGTTGATGGACGCGGCTACGGGTCAAGGTGCAACTATCAAAAAACGTGAAGAGACCCATAAGATGGCGGAGTCAAATAAAGCCTTCGCTCATTATCGCTGGTAAGAACGGATTATGGCAAGAGAATTCCCACTCGAAAAAACAAGAAATATCGGTATCATTGCTCATATTGACGCGGGGAAAACAACTACGACCGAGCGCGTCCTCTTCTATACAAAAAAGATTCACCGCATTGGTGAGGTCCACGAAGGGGCTGCGACGATGGACTGGATGGTTCAGGAGCAAGAGCGTGGTATTACGATTACATCGGCAGCAACAACTTGTTTCTGGCAAAATCATCGGATCAATATTATCGATACCCCTGGTCACGTAGATTTTACTGCTGAAGTCGAGCGCTCGCTACGTGTTCTTGATGGAGGCGTTGTTGTTTTTGATGCTGTTGCTGGGGTAGAACCACAGTCTGAAACGGTATGGCGTCAGGCGAACAAGTATAGTGTTCCGCGTATCTGCTTTGTCAATAAAATGGACCGCATTGGTGCTGATTTCTGGCGCTGTGTGGATATGATCCGTGAGCGCTTAGGAGCAGTGCCGTTACCGATCCAAATTCCCATTGGACGCGAAAGCGATTTCAAAGGGTTTGTTGATCTCATTACTATGCAGGCCGTCATTTTTACTGACAATTTGGGCACGACGTCAGAGCAAGTTGCTATTCCTGACGAGTTGCAGTCTGAGGCTGAGCAGCGCCGTGAAGCTCTCATTGAGCGTATTGCTGAGACTGATGAGGAGTTAACCCTCAAGTACCTTGAAGGCGAAGAAATCTCAGAGGAAGAGTTGGTTAGCGCATTGCGTAAAGCAACGATTGCTAGCAAGCTGGTACCGGTACTGTGCGGGAGTTCTTTGAAGAACAAGGGCGTGCAGGCTATGTTGGATGCTGT
>CBJMBI010000471.1:0-3602 GCA_966427955.1 uncultured Ktedonobacterales bacterium | reverse complement strand
ATAGGGAAGTCATTTCATTCTCAAAAGATATTCCCATTGATGTTGATAAACTTTTTGAGGCTAATGTTGAACAATATATGAAGCTTTACGAAAGAGAATATAAGATCCCCAATGACCGCTATAGAAAGCTAAAGCTAGCCGAGTCATGGTACGAAGTCGCGAAGCTTCTAGCACATATGCCAGAAGCAACACAAATATTTCTAAAAGCTTTTAGACAAGGAAAGCAAAATGATCAAGATTTCACATTTGAGGTCAATTCGAAAGCAAAAGCATTAGTGCATGAGTTACAAAAGCATGATTTCCTGATTATCACTAAGGAAACTGCTGATGCCTTACAATGTACAATCATAGACAGAGACAAACAAAAATTCCTTACAGGGGATTGGTTAGAGATATATGTATGGAGAGAAATAAAAAATGCAAAATTTGCTCATGATTGTCAGTGGGGATACAGAATTTTTACAGGCCAAGCTAGCAACGAGCTTGACGTAGCCTTTACGTATAAAGGCATGTTGCTCATTGTTGAATGCAAAACGGATAATGACCCTTTTACAGAAAAGAGTCACTATCTGAACACTCTTGACTCAATCTCTACTTCGTTGGGAGGCTCCTATACAAGTAAGTTTTTTGTCACCAGCCATCCTGCACCAAAAACTATACAGAGCTATCAATCCTTCAGCGAACAAGCCAAGAAACGAGGAATTTTTATTATCACAGGGCAAGATTTACAAAACATTGGTGCAATCCTGAAAAAAGAAGCAGAAACGCCAAGTATTAAAAGGACATAGATAACTACCTAGGTACCAATCCAGCCAATTAACATGATTTATCGCGCCTATTCAGCAATTCATTGCCCGAGTGTAGGGACCCGATTATGATGATTGACAAATTAACCCGCCAATGTCTGATAGGGGAACAGCGGACGCGATAAATCGGGTCCCTACTCTTTTAGGAGCTAAAGCTCTTCTTGCTCGAAGATCTTCTACAGGATCAGAGGGCTTTAGCCCACGTGAACGTAGGGACCAGCTTCAGCTCGTCCGCAGGGGTGGGGTTGGGTTGGTTGGTTAAATTTTCAACTCTCATTATCGCGTCCGCCGTACTTCCCAATCATTTACTTCTTTTAGATTGGGAAATAACGTTTCCTGGACGTTCTCAAGAGCAACCGAGGAGATCAAACATGGCCACCATCCTGACAACAACAGGCCTCTCACTGTACCAAAATGCGCAAAGAGAGTATCAAACAAATCAACCAACGGACGACCAGATGCGACAGTATTTGCGTACCAACCCAGATCGAGCCTCCTCTGAAGCCAACTCGCTACTGAAATTTGCTAAGCCTGATGATGACCTCGTTCTTTTGCATACACAGACACCAGATGCCATCAGGTGTGCAAGTTTGCTACGCGACTACTTTTATGATAAAGGATATAAGCGTACACGCCTAGTACAACTTGAATTTAAGGGAGATGCCCAACATATTGAAACTACTGGATTACGTAGCTTAATCGATACATTAATCAACGAAATTGAAGGTGCACAACGCAAACAAGCAGATGTCGTAATCAACGCGACTGCTGGCTTTAAAGCACAGGTCGTCTATAGTACGATGATTGGGATGATCTACCAAGTCCCTGTCAAATATATCCACGAGGAATTTCGAAGCCTTGTGACTTTCAATCCTATCGCACTTGAGTGGGATACGAGCATATTTCTCACCTATGAGACATTCTTTAAGTGGATCGAAGCAGAACTCCGAACTTGCCAAGAGGTAGAAAGCTATCTCAAAGGTCATCCTGACCAAGAACGTATCAAGGCATTACTGACCCCACCAGATTCAGACGGTCTAGTATACTTATCTTACATGGGGGAGGCACTGCGCCGCAAGTTCCAACGGGAAACCGAAGAATCCAAATTGGTCCCTTGGCCCCCATCTGCCGATATAAAAAATCCAAAGGATAAAATTGCATCCTCCCTGCTCCACAGAAGCCACCACCCTATCAAGGGAGGATTAGCTGCCTGCCTCAAGATTGCCGAACTAGATTGTGTGCAAGCAATCATTGGTGGTTTCTTTGAGAACACAACCAATACACGCTTGAAGGTCTATCCCAATGGGAGCATCCTTCTGCTCTGGGCCGATAACGAGAAAGCGGAGAGATTAACAATCCAAACAACCGCTTGGGGACAACCGCAAACACTCAAAGTAGCACAAAAAATAAAAGAATTACTGGAGATATCATAATGCTCATACTCAACTTCACCCACCCGCTCACTGACGAGCACAAAGCCCAAATCGAGGCGCTTGCCAACACCGCCATCGACGAGATCCGCACCATCCCCGTGCAAATCGACCAAGCTCAACCGCTGGGACCGCAAGTTAGTGCCATCGTAGATAGCGTCCAACTCACATCTCAGGAATGGCAGACCCGTCCGCTACTCATCAACCCGCCAGGCTATGCCCCAGCAGCCTTTGTCCTGCTCGCAGAATTGCACGGGCGCATCGGTCACTTTCCCTCGCTCATCCGCTTGCGTCCTCAACCGGGACCTGTTACTAGGTATGAGGTCGCAGAACTCCTTAACTTGCAAGCAGTTCGTGAAGCTGCACGTCAACGCAGAAGAGAAGATTTGTGAAATGCATAAACAAACAAAGAAGTAAGCTCAATGATCATCTGCGCTTTTACTGACTAACCAGTGCCCTTTTTATCACTGCGAAGGGTAGCAGTAAGCTTAAAGGCGTGTCAAGCAGGGCAATAGCCCCATAGCTCACATACCCTTTTTTGATTGTCCGCCCATGCCTTCACTGCACCAATCAGCTTACTATTTGGTAGCAATGAATTCTCTAGCAGATCCAATACAAGCAAGGTATCACGTACAGACGCAATAAATGTCCTACACTTGAGCAATGAATTATCCTCCTTGTAATTTATTGCGTGATTTGTAGGGGCCCAATTCATTGCGCCCGTTGGACATGGAGTAAGGTATTGCAAAAACAACCCATCCATGTTATACTACTTATAGTTACTACTAATAGTAATATATATGTTCGCTTCTTGTATATTAAAAAAGGAAGAGAAACGTGGAAAATTGGTTGGGTGGCAGAACTTCCCTCTGGTTCCCCTTGAGGCAATCTGAGTCCGAGAAAATACCTTCCTGGCTATTTCTACGCTCTTCGTTCTCCCACGCCGTAAAGAGAAGATGCTGCCTGCTAGCCCTTGCTTGCTCGCACCAAGGCACACCACTTCCCAGCACTTCCTCTCAAAGGCACTTCAATCAAACCGTCTCTCTTGTAGAAAATTTCATTCTCTCCCGGCCTCACAAGCGGGAGAGCTATTGCCTCCGGAGAAAACTTTTCACATGGATCATCAAGATATCCCAAACGCTACCAATTCTCTCTCAGCATCATCAAATGGCTCCCAGCAGCCCACACAACAGCAGTCACCTAACTTGGCTGCCCCTACATCACAGCCGTCCCAGCAAGACCACAAAGCACTTGCCCCAACGGGCACTTTGCTCTCCCAAGTGCGGGGAAAAAAGATCCATTGGCTCTGGAAACACTATATCCCGCTCGGCAAATTGACCACCCTCGACGGTGACCCATGCCTCGG
>CBJMBI010000470.1:0-3611 GCA_966427955.1 uncultured Ktedonobacterales bacterium | reverse complement strand
CAGCACTTCATAGAATTTGGGCCCAGATCTGCGTCAATCTGGCAAACTTCTGGTTGTGTACTAGTCTGCATTAATGTGGATATGGTCTGTTTGACAGAGAGTCCCAAATTACAAGCCTTTGCAAGAGTGCATGACATTGTTGAGACGGAGAGACCTATGGAACGAACACTTCGCCAATGGAAAACAGTGGGACCGCAACGAAGACATTGATGAGATCTTTGCGGAGGCAGACCTCGAAACGGGTGGAGAGACATTGTGTGAAGCCCAGATCACGATGACTACCCGATAGGCGCAATATCTCCAGCGTCCTGATCCGCATTTTTGATCCCAAGACCGATGAGATCCTCGTGGAGCACGAGTACGGCAACGTCTCCTATGAGCTTGGCAGACCTGAGTTGCTCGATCTTCTCACATCGATCAACGACGACGATACTGGCCTAGGACCGAGATACATGCAAAATTAGGACATAGGCATGAGGTGTAATAGCGTTTATTCCGCCTTCTATCTTATTTTTGAGCAGAGATACTACTGCTAACTTAGCTTAGCAGCACAAAACCAACCCAAAAGCGGGCTTTTTCGTCTGCTAAGGCTCTCAAGATCGCGACTTTGCTCTGTCTGCTAAGGTTCCAGTATTCAAGAGAGTATCGAGTAAAACACAGAAATACTTGGTAACACACTTTTTAACCGTTATCCCTATGTCCTAGTTTTGCATGTATCTCGGTCCCAGGTCATACTGACGAGGAGTAGCACCATGAATGGACATCAGATGGAGACAACAGCAGAGAGTGAGCGATGCGTCCACATCTGTCAGTAGGCCACGCGCACGCGCCACTCCTAGCCAGAGGTTCTCTGCTCGCTTCCTTGACTCATCACTTCACCAGATTGAGAGATTGACACCTATCTCCCCTCTTTGGCAAAATTGTGATATTTTTGACACAACTGCCTCTAATCACATATTATAAGCAATGGCAGATTTAAAAAATGCTTATCTCCTTTTCCAAGATATTTTCCTATGATATGATCAATATCATAGGAAAGATGAGCAGTTATATAGAGCAGTTTTACGGGTTGCTTCGGCAATGCTCACTGGTATGGCATCTGCCTTACTGATTGCTCTTCCTTTATCAGGTAGTTTAAGTAACTTGACTTAGAACATGCTGTTTTGTATCTTGAGTCCAATCATCGCTGTTTCTCTCGAGCGATATTGGCAAACATGAGAACTCTTGGTCAAATCATCACGAGGAGACAATGTGCTGCGGCTCTTGCCATGCTAGCAACGGCTGTGATAGTCGTGGTGCTTCGTCCGAAATCTCACAAGGAAAAGTACATGCCTCTTCTTAATAAAGATCGGCTAAAGGCACTTCCTCTCGCTTTCTTCAGTACCTTCAATTTACGCTGGTTGGCTCGCCTTAGATAATGACATGGAGGACACCATGTACCTCTTTTAACACTATTTGGTATCGCTTTCCACTGATGTTCTTCTGCACACTCCCACAAGAACTTTGTCTTGTTATCCATAGACTCCTGTGATAAGCACTTCCCCCCATGCTTTCTGGCAAGCACTTGCATATCTTGGAGAGTGAGCCTCTTCAGGCCTGCACATGCAGGACACCAATGACTGCTATTTCTCTCTACCCTCTTCTCCATTCTCCGGCTCGAAGAGAGGAAGCCTGAACCAGAACGTTGAGCCAGAAGCTGGCTGGCTCTCTACTCCAACCTGTCCTCCCTGTGCCTCAACCAGTGCTCGACAAAGAAATAATCCCAGTCCCATGCTGCTCCCTGCCCCATATTTGACAGCAATGCCTTCAACACGAGAAAAGGGTTCCCACAACTGTTGCTGTTGAGTGGGCGAGAGCCCTGGTCCATGATCTCGTACTGAAATCTGCACCATGGTGTCGGTTACCTCAAGACAGACAGTGACTGGCTTGTCAGCTTCTGAGTATTTCAAGGCATTGGTGAGGTAGTTGGTGAGGACTTGACTGATCCGGTCAGGATCGCCCCAGACCGCCGCTTCTGAGACCGCCGTTTTCCAAGCAATGACTCGTGCTGGTTCCAATTCACGAAATTCTTTAACCATCTCGTGGGCAAGGGTGACCAGATCACAGTGCTGCTGATGCAATTCTAATTGGCTCTGGTTCACTCGTGAGATCGTGACCAAATCGTTGATGAGCAGATTTTGCCTCTGGACTTGCTGTTCTGCTCGATCCAGAAGGGAGTAGAGCATGGTGAGCTTCTGTTGCTCCTCACTCTCTGGTCTTGCTCGGTGTTTTTCCAGTAGGTGTCCCAGTTGCCGCTTGGTGAGTTGGATCGTTCCTTTGATGCTCGTGAGAGGCGTTCTGAGTTCATGGCTCACGATCGCCAAGAAGGTTTTCATCTGTTGCGTCGTTTCACATGCCGCTACCTCCGCTGCCTGAGCCTCTATTCGTTCCCGTTGAAACTTCTCTCGCTCAGTAATGTCTCGATTAATCTCCAGAAAGACAGCAGGGGACTCCTGTTCATTGGCGATAAAGACCCAACGACTCTCGACTCTCACGAGCTTGCCAGAACGACTTCTCTGGTCGAGTTCTCCTTCCCACCATCCTCTGCTCTGGAGGTGATGATGAATATCTGCAAGTGGCTGAGGATATCGGGTCTGAAGTAAGTGATGGACGACTTGGCCCAACGCCTGTTGCTTACTATACCCATAGAGGCTCTCGGCTCCTCGATTCCAAGAAAGAATACGACGCTGCATATCACAGATAAAAATGGCATCATAGGCCAGCTCTATCAGCTTGGATTGCATCTGGACAAGCCAGAGAGGCCCATACGTCTCTTCCTCAGGCTGCTTTGGAGTTTCCATGGCAAATTCCTTTCTTGGGAAATCATCGTCCTGGTAGTCTACCATATGAGCAAGGAGCACTTGCAAATGCTACCAAAAAGTCAGGGGGAGAGAAGAGCATCAAAAAGCTCAACTATTCCAGAGGCGGAGAGAGGAGATCTTGGAGAAAGCCCTTCCATGAAGAGCTTTTTGGTGACAGGGCTGCTCTAGGAGAGAGTCTTTGAAGGCATTCCTCATAGCATTTGTTCTGAAATATCTTGGAGTGCAAACACGTGGTTTTTGCGGAGAGAGTTTGGCTATTTTTGCTCAACGCACCGAAAGGTAAAGGAAGCTGCTGGTGTAATAGAAAACAACGGTGGTATCAAACTGTATCAATTGCCTCTAATAGTGAATTATAAGCAATAGGTTTTAGAATGGGGAAATTTCAAGGCCGCTTCAGGTCCATCCAGAAGTCGATCCATCGTTGTATTAGTGGAGCGGTTGTGAGATGCAACATGACACAGGAGCAACCTTGTGGAGTAGATAACCGCTCTTCTTCCTTACACGCCTGTACTATCCTGTTAAGGATACCTGCTCTCTTTTTTTCATGATTTCTTTGAGATTATTTCCTATCTTTCATACTCTTTTTAAGACGTATATTTCCTTTTAAGAAGTGCTACCATTATGGGCGGTATGCAGCTGAATGCCTATGGCTATGCTTCCTCCGGCCTGATGTGTAACCACGTTGCTCTCTCGTTCTCTCTCCTGAAACACTCATCATTTGCTTTTCAAAGAGTTGGCAGTTCCTTGCCG
>CBJMBI010000469.1:0-3612 GCA_966427955.1 uncultured Ktedonobacterales bacterium | reverse complement strand
GGTCAATCAGACGTTGCTAAAGCCGCCAGAGTTTTTTCAGGTGACCGATTAATTCCGTTTGTCGTTGCTCGATGATCTCTGGTGTCCACTCTTTATGGCGGATGACCTGGGTTGTTAAGCGGAATGATGAAATTCCACCTTCTGTACAAAAATATTTGCTCTTCTTAAGCTCAAAGTCGAAATTCTCCGCTTGACTGTTTTTACCGCGTGAGAGAAGTACGAGATTGCCCAAACGATGGACATAGCGAGCGTGTATTTCTTTTGTCGGAAATGCTTGTCTCCACTGGCTGCCGGGAGCGGGTCTCTGAGGTAAAACATGTTCTACGCTAATCGCATCAAAGTCATATGTGGCAGCTCCATCTGATAGGTGTGCATCTAAGCGTAGCAGGATGTAGCGACAAATGTGATGGAGTAGGTACATGTCCCCATTAAGCTTCTTTAATGTCTCGTCTCGTTCAGCGGCTGTGAGTTGCAGGGGGGAATGAGTTGCAGAGAGGTCCTCTTTTTGAAAGATCGCATTGAGCACTGCCTCATCCCCTTTGATCAAGACAACGCTGCCAAGGAAATAAGGGGCGAGTTCGTCAATTGTTTCTTCTGGACCTTCCATTGCTCGCAGGAGGTCTTGTAGCATTTCTTCGGACTGTTCTGTCGTCCAGGAATAGGGGCGTTGGTACAGAGGTATGGTGAAGACAAAATCGTCGCTAAAGATCTTTTTAACGGGATATTCAGAACCACGAATACTCATCCTGCTCATTACACATCTCCCACCATCTAGGTTGTTTAGCCATATTGAAAAGTGACACAGGCAAAATAGCAAAATAGTGAGGTTTTGTCAATAGATAGGAATAGTCTTTCTGGACCTAAACAGATACCAAGACTGTTGAAAACTAGGTCTGAGTCCTGATAAAAATTTGTCTGATTCCATGCTCTCATAAAGGCGATGAAGTGTATCATCAGCTCTTATAGGTCATTTGTTCTATATTGAAAGCTGTTCCTTTTGTCGTTGCTCGATGATCTCCGGTGACAACTTTTGATGACGGATGACCCGGGTTGTTAAGCAGAATGATGAAATTCCACATTTGGGGCTTGAGCATAGGAGTACTTTTCCGCTATTCTCTTTTTAGTTTTTGTCGCATCTGTTAGAATGGGATCTCGTAAGCTTAGGTGCTCTGAAAGGAGAGTAACATAGTACATCGTTCCTTCTATAGAAGAATAAATTGTGGTTTTCTCTTAGCATAGAAGAATTAATATAATTTTCTATGCTCTACTGTATATACACAGGACGAGGAGAATGATGGACAAATTGACACGTCGTATATTTTTCAAGCAGGCATCGGTGAGTATCGCAACTACCGGCATGCTGGCTGCCGCACCCGCTCTGACCACCGTCGTTGAAACGCCAGAGGCCCCCGCTGCAGCAGAAGTCGCAGCTACAGTGGTCCCCGAAACCCTGGTGGCCCATATCCGTGATTTTGCTAGCGGGGAGGTTGGCCTCATGGTTGGCACTCAGGAAATTATCTATCGCGACACTGAACTCGTAGCGCGTCTTTTGCGAGCCATACAATAAGGGCGTATTTTACAAGTCCCTTGTACTCAAGTATCTCTGCTTTTAGGAGCAGGATATTTTGTCGTGAGGTAAACATTATGTCATCTCATCGTGAAGCACCTGCCATTGCTAAAGATCCCGTGGCAGATAATACCGATGTGTACGCTTTTGTTAGCCCGGATAAGTCGGACACTATAACCATTCTTGCAAACTACATTCCCTTGCAGGGGCCCGACGCTGGACCCAACTTTTTCTCATTTGGCGACGATGTGCTGTATGAAATTCACATCGATAATGACGGCGATGCGAAGGCCGACATCACGTACCAGTTCCGCTTCAATACGCAAACACGCAATCCCAACACATTCCTCTACAACACTGGCCCAATCACCTCTCTCGATAGCAAAAACTGGAACCGACCACAATTCTACTCAGTCACCCAGGTGAGCAAGGGGCATTCCACCCTGTTAGGAGACAAGTTGCTAACTCCACCCTGCAACATCGGTCCGCGCTCCACTCCGAATTATGCCAAGCTATCTGAGGCTGCTGTACATGATCTCTCTAACGGCGTGAAGGTGTTTGCTGGTCAGCGTGCGGATGGCTTCTTTGTGGATCTTGGTTCAGTTTTTGATCTGCTTGACCTGCGCCCTTTCCAGAATTTACATCTGATCCCAACACCTGCTGCTCCAGGTGTCAATGGTATAAAAGGATTAAATGTACATACCATTGCGCTCCAGATCCCTAAGAAGATGCTGACCCGCGATGGTTCCTCACCTACCGATCCAAAAGATGCTCGTTCAGTCATTGGCGTCTGGGCCACGGCGAGTCGGCAGAAAGCCAGAGTACGCATTGGGGCTCATGGTGAAGAGACGGGTAGTGGCCCCTGGGTGCAGGTCTCGCGCCTCGGCAATCCACTCTTTAATGAGGTAATTGTTCCGCTGGGAAGGAAGGATGAGTGGAATGGGACGTCACCTGACCAGGATAAAGCATTCGTTCAATTTGTGCAAAACCCGGAGGTGGCACGCCTGATCCCAGTGCTCTATCCCAATGCCTTTCCTCATCTGGCCGCACTGACAGCTCCTCGCGCTGATCTGGTTGCTATCCTGCTTACCGGTCTCCCCGCTGGCCTCATTGCCGGCTTTCAGAATTTCACGGGCAAGACGCTGGCGGATATGCTGCGCTTGAACATGGCTATTCCACCGGCGAGTAAGCCCAACAATCTTGGTCTACTGGGAGGCGATCTGGCAGGCTTCCCCAATGGTCGGCGTCCCATCGACGATGTGGTCACTATTGAGCTACGGGCAATCGCAGGCGTTACCTATCCATTGATCAATCCCAAATTCGAGCCTGATGCAGCGGCCTCCAAAATCACGGATGGTGTGACAGCCGACAATAATAGTATGCCATTTCTGGACAAATTCCCCTATCTGGGAATACCCAACAGCGGCTTCGATGCATCATAATATCCCAGTAAGGAGAGCTATACACATGGCCCTGACACATTCTGAACGAGTGCATAGCGAACCTATCGTACTCGACATTGGCGAAAATATCGGAGCATTGATCATCTATACACGGGCGGAGTTGCGCAACCGAGAGATCGAAGTCAGTCCAAAGGGTGAGCCAACACGCCGAACACACACCGAAGTCTTGGAGCGCAGCCTCAACGGACAAACGTTGTTCACTGCTGTCTTTCCAGAGCTTCCCGCAGGTCTCTACACCCTCTGGGGAAACGCAACGAGATCAGCCGGTGAGATCACCATTGTCGGCGGCGAGATTGCCGAGGTGGATTGGCGCGACATTAGCGGCTCACGAGCTGCCATCCCCCACAACCCTGTATCCTGTGCTGATCCTGCATCAAATATCCTGTCACACAGGCATTAAAGTTAGGAACCTCCAATTCCGTAAACGGGATGGGCTTGTGAGAGAGCTGCAAGGTTTCTCGCAAGCTCACCTGACGGTTAGCTTATCGGCACCTTTCTTTCTTTCCGCCCCCTAAAACGGGACGGGTCCCTAATCTCCTCTGAAGTTGGATAGCAGAGCAGAAATGGAGATTCTTACTGGTC
>CBJMBI010000468.1:0-3614 GCA_966427955.1 uncultured Ktedonobacterales bacterium | reverse complement strand
CAACATCTCTTCCCAGACAGGTAGTGACTGACCGAGCAGGTTCGAGATCTCTCCAAAATGCTGAATGCCATATGGCAAGTCACTGACAATAGCGTGTACATGTGGTCCTCCTGCTATGTCACGCATATGCAGATTGGCAGCACGACAATCACCATGAGTCAGTACGAGATGGCGCGTATCACCTTTAGGCCCGATCTCGAATTGGTAACGCCGCCCAGCTTTACGGCCACGTTCATCTATTTCTTTAAAGTGAAAATGCTCACCTTTCAGGTATTGGCGAACGAATATGGCCGTAGTTTCGACATCCTGGCGTTCAAGCTCAATGCCAAACGCATCATATCCACATGCAAGTGCGACAAAGAGCATCGTACCTCCACCAGCCAGAGGATCAAGTATTCGAAGGCGCTGGGTACTGCATGCAGCATAATTTCCAGCAAATAGAGCCACATTCAGTAGTACACGCGTGAAGATCTCATTCGTTTTTCCTTTATAGCGACGTATCTCGGCCATTTCCAGAGGTACAAACGGCGTGAATTGTGGTTCTACCGGACGCAAGAGTGGTCCCGGCACATCCCCGATGTGCTCAAAGTACTCATAAACTTCGCTAATAGTTCCTAAACGATAAAGAATATTTCCTGTCGCAGTGGCTGAGAGACAGGCTTCATCGACAGTGACAAGGAGATAGCTCTGTCCTGCCAGGGTGACAGATTGCACTTCACGAATTACCGCATGCAATGGGCTGGCGAGCAATTCAGGGACAGCTAGGGAAGCTGTCAAGTGTGCATATTGTGTACTGCGTTGTGGTGTAATTTTGAGGGCCAGATTCATAATTGCCCTTTCCAAATAAACTCTGAGACATTAAAATAGCAATAGCACAAGGGAACACAGAATAACCCGAAGCATTCTGGAGGATATGTATGCATATTGTTACCGTAGCAGAAATGAGGGAACTGGAGGCGGAAGCCGAGCACCAGTATAAACTTACCTCATCAATCCTAATGGATAACGCTGGCAAAAGCGCGGCAGAAATTTTTGAGCAGCACCTAGCTCCCCACCAGAGCATCAATGGTCTCGAAGTACTCTTCCTGGTTGGCCCTGGTAACAATGGAGGAGACGGTCTAGTCATGGGAAGGCACCTCAAGGAATCGGGAGCCATTGTTCATTTCTATCATTGGAAAGAACAGAAATTGATAGCGAATGGACAAGAGATTTCTCCAGCAGATACGCAAGCCAAACTTGAAATATTGATCCAAAGTGCTGATTATATCATCGATGCCTTGTTAGGCACGGGGCGTTCGCGACCACTTCCTGAAGATATGCGCAGACTTCTTGCTTGCGTGCGAAGCGAACGAGAACAGCGTACTGGACTGCGTATCGTTGCTATTGACCTACCGACAGGACTTAATGCTGACACAGGCGAAGTTGATCCTGGCACAATTCCGGCTGATATGACAATCACGTTGGCCTGCCCCAAACAGGGTTTTTTCTTCTTTCCTGGCCGAGATTACATTGGCAACCTCTTTATCGGCGACATTGGTCTCCCAGCCGAGCTAGAACAACACCTCCAGAAAGAAATGATAACAGGTAAACAAGTGCATGAGCTCCTTCCTCCCCGTCCGCTTGACAGCAACAAGGGGACCTTTGGAAGAGTAATGTTATTCTGTGGTTCACCTCCCTATCCTGGCTCAGCCTATCTGGCTGGAGTTGCCGCTGCACGGATAGGGGGTGGATTAATCACGCTTGCTGTGACCGAAAACATGCTACCCATCTATGCCAGTGCGTTCCACGAAGCCACCTTTGTTCTGCTGCCAGTAGAGGAAGCTGGAAGTTTTGAGTGTGCACAGGCGCTCATCAACCAACTCCAAGGTTATGCTGCTCTCCTCATTGGACCGGGATTGGGACAATGTTCTAACACACGAGAAGTCGTTCTCCAGGTTCTAGAATACCTACGCTCGCAGCCAGAAGATAAACGACCTCACTTAGTCGTTGACGCCGATGGACTCAACAATCTCTCAGCATTGGAGCACTGGTGGACTTTGCTACCCAAGGACACAGTGATCACACCACATCCTGGTGAAATGGGGCGGCTCTGCCGGCGTACCAAGGTATCTGGTGGAAGCATCGAGCGTTTAGATCTGGCAAGACAAAAAGCTAAAGAGTGGCAGGTAAACCTTGTCCTCAAGGGAGCCTGCACAATCGTCACAAACCCACAGGGCTGTACGCGTATCAACTGGCGAGGCAATCCTCTTCTGGCAACTGCGGGTACTGGTGATGTACTTGCTGGCATGATAGCAGGTTTACTGGCCCAGGGTATGCAGCCATTCGATGCCGCAAGTGCAGCTGTCTACCTGCACACTGTTGCCGCAGAACTGGTAGCACAAGAAATGCATCTTGGTCAAACTGGTCTGCTTGCATCTGACCTGTTAGTGCGGATCCCAAGGGCCATGACAAAGAACAAGCATGCACAAACGTAATTATTCGGCTGCGACCTGACTTGCAGGTGTAACGCTGGCTGTCTCGTCAATCACATTAATGGTGATCTTCGGCTCCTGATTAGTTGCAACCTTAACTGGAACCGAGAAGGTACCCAAGCTACGAATTGGCTCTGAGAGACTAATTACGCGGCGATCAACCGTAATGCCTTCAGCTTCTTGTAGGGCTGATGCGACGTCCTGGCTAGTGATTGAACCATAGAGACGGCCTTGTCTACCAACCTTTGCTTTGAAGGTGAGGGTGATCTGAGCTAGGCGCTCGGCCAACTGCCGATTGAGTTCGGCTTGCTTCTCCAATTTGCGCTGTTCGGCTGCAATACGCTGAGAGCGATTAGCAATCAAGCTAGGTGTAGCTCCAGCTGCTAGACGACGTGGCAGGAGATAGTTGCGGGCATAACCATTGGCTACTTCTTTCAAATCGCCAGCTTTTCCCAAACCTTCAACATCTTGTAGTAGAATTACTTTCACTGTTTACTCCTCACAGAAGGGGGGATGAAAACCCAACTTCCCCCTAACACGATAATATCGCCGCTTAGTATAACATCTTGCAACAGCTAAAGGCAAGACTTTGAACCGAAAAGCACAGCTAATCTTGTTATAACATGAGGAAGCCTATGATGCGTGCATCCATCTTTTCACCATCTCTGGTACAGACACGCACGGTTGTTACTTGCAAGTATTCTTCTTCTCTTCTCATCATGCCATTGGAAAGAAACCGCCAGATGAGTTCGGCAAGCAAGTTCCTGAACCCGATGATGAGATTTGGGGACTCAGCCAGCTCTTGTGACTGTTGGATCTGAATAATTGTGCCTGCAAGGTTGGGGTTCTGTTATCTGCTGTTTCTGTTAGGTGCAGCAATGGGGGAGAAGCTCGGGATTTTGATCAGGTCCTAGAAAGGACAGAGACGTGTTGCAGCCACTAAACTTCTCGCCTATAATGACAGGGAGGAGCAGACCATAATATTTCGCTATTCAACTTACATATTGTGAAGGATAGAATTGATGGATATCCAAGGAACGTACACGTTACCTGCGCCACCTCCAGAGGTCTGGCATTATTTATCGAATACGCAGATCCTATTACATACTGTTCCAGGTATAGAGCATCTTGAACAGGTTAGCG
>CBJMBI010000467.1:0-3616 GCA_966427955.1 uncultured Ktedonobacterales bacterium | reverse complement strand
GATTCAGCAACACAGGCAGCGGCTAGAGCCTGGGAGTTCTCTACAATTTTGTGTGCATATGTCTTGAACTCAGGTGCTAATGCTTCGCGGAAGGCGATAGCTTTAGCTGCCATGACGTGTGAGAGTGGACCGCCAAGCATAGATGGGCAACCTTTATTAACCCATTCCGCTAGTTCTTGCTTGCACAAGATAATTCCGCCACGAGGTCCACGCAGTGTCTTATGGGTTGTTGAAGTCACAATATGAGCATGGGGAACAGGATCGTAATCGCCTGTAAATACTTTGCCTGCAACTAGCCCAGCAAAATGGGCCATATCAACCATCAATACAGCTCCTACTTCGTCGGCTAGTTCACGCATCTTAGCAAAGTTGAGTTTACGAGGATAGGCACTGTAGCCGGCTAGCAGGATTAAGGGGCGAATTTCATGCAGTTGTGTACGGAGTTGATCCAGATCGATCAGGTTGGTTTTGGGATCAACGCTATAGGTGTACACATCAAATAGCTGGCTAGAAATATTGTGACGATAGCCATGGGTGAGGTGTCCACCGGAGTAGTAGTCCAGTGAGAGCAGACGTTGATTGTGTACGGCTTGGCGGACTTTTCCCCAATCTTGTCGGGAAAGCTTGGAGGGATCTTCCTGTCCCAGCGCTATCAACTCTGGCTTCTCTACTTTTGCCAATAGGATCGATAAGAATGCTACCAGGTTGGCATCGGCTCCAGAGTGTGGCTGGACATAAGCATGCTCGGCCCCGAAGAGTTCGCAAGCAAGTTGGGCTGCCTCTGTTTCGATGTCATCGACGTTATCACAACCTGCATAGAAACGATGATGTGGGTATCCTTCGGCATATTTGTCCGTCAGGAGGTTGCCTGTAGCTAGTTGTGTGGTCAGAGAACAATAGTTCTCGCTGGCAATCAGTTTCAGATTGCTACGTTGGTCGCGCAATTCTTGGATGATCGAGCCGGCGATTGTTGGAGAAACAGTGCTGACTTGATCCAGCGAGGCATAGAATGCCGCCGCTGCAGAATTAGGTGTGTCTCCATTGAGACGGTTTAGGTAACGGATCAAAAAGGTTTCAGGCTTAGTTGTTGTACTCATGACGTTCGCTCCTTTGCTGTAGAATGTGCTCTAACAAGCAAAATGTTCTGATCTCTTGATTGATTCTCCAGCCCAGGCGAACGACTGCTCTTACGTAGTTCTCCAGACTTCCCTGTGGTTGCTCCACTAATTCGCCAGTTGCCTGTAGAACATATTCGGTTATGATTGTGACTGTATGAATAGTAGGGTATTTCGACTGTCTCTTTGTAGTATAAGCAGGCTTGCCAGGAGAGTCAAGGGGGATGTTGGGGTCATCTCCCGAGGACTGTCCCTGTTTCCCTCTGGAAGAGTACGAAAACTTCTCCTACAATGCTCTCCATGATGGTTGTTAGCTGTATTTAAAGTAACGAGAAAAAAGGCTTTCTGATAAAGAGAGCATAGGATGTGCGAGGAAGAGTTATGGCAAAGCTAGATGCTGATCAAACTCTCATTGAGCAATTAACCGCAACACTAGGAGTTAAACCCAGGCATGTAGAATATGATGAGCAGGGATATCTCATTGAACTAGACCTCTCCCAGTCAAATCTGACTCAACTTCCTGAAGAATTAGGGAATTTGACTCATTTACAGCGTCTAAATCTGAGCAATAATCACCTAACACAGATCTCACTGGAAGTACTAGGAAAGCTAAACAATCTGCAGCATCTTGACTTGCATAAAAATCAGTTGGTACATATTCCATCAGAACTAGTACAGTTAGCCGCTTTACAGCACCTAGATTTGCATAAGAACCTGCTGACATACATTCCACCCGAACTGGGACAGTTAAGCAACTTGCAGCATTTAGACCTGTATGACAATCGGTTGACTCAGATTCCGCCCGAACTGGGACAGCTAACCAACTTGCAGAATTTGGATCTGAGTGGCAACCAGTTGACCCAGATTCCACCCGAACTGGGACAATTAACCAACTTACAGAACCTGCAACTGCATATGAATCGGTTGACCCAAATCCCGCTTGAACTGGGACAACTAACTAACTTGCAGTATATGTCCTTGAGTAAGAATCCCAACTTATTGACACCGCCTCCTGAGGTTGTAGCTCGAGGAACAGAAGCTGTGTTCTCTTTTTTACAAGAACTTTCCCGCGAGTATGTTTTTAGGTATGAAGCCAAGCTCATTCTCATTGGTGAAGCAGGTACAGGCAAATCCTCTCTCTTGCGTGCATTGCATGGGAAAACTTTTGAGGCTTCTCTGGAAGCCACATGTGGTATTGAGATTGATACCTTGACTTTGCCTCATCCTTCTTTGCCTGACCAATCTCTTCTATTCAACGTCTGGGACTTCGGAGGTCAGGATGTTTACCGTGCGACTCACCAATTCTTTTTCACCAAACGAAGTCTATACCTGGTTGTTTGGAATGCTCGTCTTGGAGCAGAACATGGCAACCTCGACTATTGGCTTAATACGCTTCGTATGCTGGTTCCTAGTGCATCTGTTCTGCTGGTTGCAACGCATTGCGATGAACAAATATTAGATCTCAATGTTGTGCAATATAGAGCTGACTACCGACAAATTGTTCAAGTATTACAGGTAAATAGTGAAACAGGAGCTGGTATTGATAATTTAAAACGGGCTATAGCAAAATATGCGGCGGAACTCCCATTGGTGGGACAGCCCTGGCTACCCTCCTGGATCGAGGTTGAGCGAGAATTATTAGCTAGCTCTGAACATTCTATCAGTACAGATACCTATAGAGATTTATGTATGGCAAAAGGGATTCGTGCTGCACTTGCGCATGGTACACTAGGAAGCTATCTGCATGATCTCGGCAAGATCCTCTATTTCCGTGATGATCCTACTCTGAGCGATATTGTCATCCTCAAACCTAACTGGGTAGCTAAGGCCATTAGCCTTATTCTGCAAGACAGAGCAATCCACGATCGATCTGGTATTCTAGTAGAGAGTGACCTTTCCCGCATCTGGGCTGTCGATGAGCATGGGCAGCCGTATGATCCAGCATTATACCCTCTCTTTCTGCGGTTGATGGAACACTTTGATCTGTGTTATCCAATCGATGCACAGCTACCTGGGAAGTATGAGACCCACTATTTCATTCCTCAGCTCTTGCCATCTCATCCTCCATTATCCCTGCCAAGTTGGACTGCTAAGGAGGTAAAAGCCGGAAAGGTGCATGTAGAGATATTCTACCATCTTGACTTTGTTCCTACTGGCATAATGAACTGGTTCATTGTTCGCACGCATCAATATACCTGTAGTATGCATTGGCGTGAAGGTGTCGTGCTTTCCTATCAGGACCATCTTGCACGGGTCGAAATGTTTCCCAAGCGCAACGAAATCCATATGGAAGTCTGGGGGCCTGAACCTCATGCTTTCTTTGTCATACTGAAAAAGACGATGGACATGATTTTGTCTCGTTTTGAAGGGTTGCGTGTCAGGCAAGAAGTTCCTTGCATTTGTCATCGACAGACAGGGGAAACGCGACCTTGCCCTGAAGTTTATCGTTATGAGCAAGATCTCATCAAACGACTTAATCACGGTGTGGATACCATCCAGTG
>CBJMBI010000466.1:0-3617 GCA_966427955.1 uncultured Ktedonobacterales bacterium | reverse complement strand
ACTATCGAAAAGCTGAAAAGAAGCTTGCTCGTCTCCAGCGTCGTCTCTCCCGCAAACAAAAGAAATCGGCTAACAGGAAAAAGGCGCGTATTCGACTGGCCAAGCAACATCTGAAAGTTCAAAGGCAGCGTGAAGATTTTGCCCGAAAGCAGGCAAACGCGTATGTCTCGTCTAGCGACCTGATTGCCTATGAAGACCTTCAGATTAAAAACATGGTCCGTAACCGCAAGCTTGCCAAATCGATCCATGATGCAGGCTGGGGCATCTTCCTCCAATGGGTCAAGCGCTATGGTGCTCTGCATGAGATCCCCGTGATTGCAGTTGCACCCCATTTCACGAGCCAGAAATGTTCCGACTGTGGCACGATCGTCAAAAAATCGCTCAGCATTCGAACCCATATCTGTACTGGTTGTGGGGTTGTACTTGATCGTGATCAGAATGCTGCTTTGAACATCCTGTCTTCGGCTTTGAACGGTACCGAGGGGCACTCGGGAACCAGTCCCGCGGGACAAAACGCTTCTGGAGACCTGACCTCTGCTACGTCCTCCAAACGGAGACGTGGTAAGTCGGGTCGTTGAAGGAAGAACCCCCGTGCATTTATGCCGGGGAGTGTCAGGTTGCTGTCTTGGGATGGAATACATAGACCTTCCCTTTTATCTGCTTCGCGTCTTCGCCAGAGGATGGATGACAACTCCCCTGGCCTGATTAGCCAGGGTTAAATCCAGCAAAAGGAGAGAGCATCAAAGATACCTCTCTCTCCCTATGAGAAGATACTCACCTAGCCGCGCAGACTCTCCGAAAGTGTCTTCGCTTGTACAGCACTTGCCTCCGTGAGCTTAGGCTTGCGAGCTATGGCCCATCCTGCGACCAATAAGCCAAGCGCACCAAAAACGAGACCAATAATACCAACAGTCGTTGCCATGGTTGCCGCATTCTGAGCACTCTGTACTTGACTCTTCAATGCTGTTATGTCAGCATTCACAGAGTTAGAAGGATAAGACGGGACTTGTTCAACTGCGTTAAATCCTGTCGGACTGCTGGTAAACTTCTCATCAATACTCTTGTTATCGAGTGTGCCAAAGATATGAAAGGTATAGTCTCCCACCTTGGTAGGCAAGAAGTAAGCATTATACTTGCCTGGATTGGCCCAGCGAGGTTTAAGAGCCAGAGCAAGGGGAGCGGAGCCACCTGTACTCACTTCAACTTTGAGTGTTTTATCTGCATCATTGACAGGATTGGAGAGAACTTTCACGCCATCCTGAACCGTATAATTGCAGTCAGATCCGTTGCAGATGGTAAGATCTAAGCTATTCTTCACATTAGCATAGGCTGGCTCGTCCAAAAAACCGACCACAAAAGTGTAATTGCCCACATGACGTCTCTCGTGAGCGAAAGCAGCGGACGTAGTCAAGACAACAGCCAGCAGAGCAACCAATAGGGCAAGACTCCCACAAGTAAAACGTTTCTTCATACCTTTCCTTCCCAAATCATTTTTTGCCATGCCGATACAGAAAAGAGTCGCACTCGGTTCCTACTATACCTGCAAGGCAAGCACCTTTTCTCGTGTGACACCAGGATGTAAGTATTCAAGGGATGAATATATTCTCAAAAATCATAGAAGATTAGAACAAGACTTGTCATGAGGAGAAGTACCTAATTTCTTGAGGATATTTTCTCAGGTAGCTGCCTATCTTAATTCTTCAAGTGCTTTTCACACTCCAAATACAAGTACAGACTACCTAATTTCTTGAGAATATTTCCTTAGATTATTGTCCACTTTAGTTTTGGAGACGAGATGTAGCTTAAGAATGCATAAGTAGCACCTTAGGGTTGTAGCATTTCTCATCTATCATTCGTATTAAAGATAGCTAGTCTAGAGTGGACAGCCTAGCGAGGCAGAAGGAGAAGTGCAATGCTCCCGATCAAAGACTATCCAGGCCCAAGGCGACGCATGCCCTGGATGACATGGGCCATCATTCTTCTCAATATCGCTATATTTCTGTACCAAGTATCCCTTGGTCCTGATGCACCTGCATTCATGTTCGCATATTCAGTTGTACCATTTGCAATCATGCACGGGATCCCCCAAACAGCACTTCTAAAAGATCCTGGATCTGCTATTTTCCATACACCAGATCCCGTTTACCTCACACTGATCACTTCCCAATTTTTACATGCAGGGTGGCTCCATATAGGTGGCAATATGCTCTTTCTCTATATTTTTGGCGATAATGTGGAAGATCGCATGGGACACTTCTGGTTCTTGCTATTTTATCTTTTCTGTGGAATAGTTGCAGCTCTCACACAAGTGACTGTTGCTCCTGACGCAACCATCCCAAGCCTTGGAGCCAGCGGAGCTATTGCTGGTGTACTGGGATCTTACCTTGTGCTCTTCCCATCAGCGAAAGTCAAAACCATCATTTTTATTTTCATTTTCATTACTCTTGTGACAGTGCCAGCAATCGTCCTCATCGGGATCTGGTTCCTACTCCAATTTTTTGATGGCGTGGCATCTCTCTCTCACGTGCAACAGGGAATGGGAGGTGTAGCATACTTTGCTCATGTTGGCGGCTTCCTCACAGGTCTAATCATTACGCTATTTTTGCGAGAGCGTTTGCAGCCACCAGCACCCATCAGCTATCCCTACTTTCCGCGCCATCCGCAATCGACTCATCTAGCAAACTGGTAGTGACACTCTCTATCCCCTCAAAGAGCATTAAAACTGTCCCTCTTTCCACCTAGATGAAGAGCTTTCGATAAGATATCTTTATAATCGGTCGAAAGATCTAACGAATGAAGACAAATCCCCTTTGCAAATGTGCTAGATCATTTTTCGACCAATAGTTGAAGCAATTCTTGACGCTAGTAAATACACTATTGAGCGTCAATTAGCTTTGGATGAAAAAGCTTTCTTCTTCATCTAAAAGGAGATGTTCATGACAAGAAACAGCGTTTTCCTTGGGAAATCCAAAACAGTACTTATTGCTCTATTCGTCTCTGCGAACTTGGTCCTCAATTTCCTTGCCACTCCTATTGCTCTTGCTAATGACTCTAGCAACCTCTGTCAGAGTCTGGCTTCTGATCGGCGGACAGAAGCACAACAACTTCGGCAAGAAGCGATTGATGCTCGGAATAATGGTGATGATGAACAAGCGGTGAGCCTTGATGAGGAGGCTGCAAAGGCTGACGAAGATGCAGCAAAGCTTGAGAGTACGGCGGGAGATTGTCCTATCAATGACCCCAGCGAAATAGGAAAAGTATTAGGCCAAGACGGTAATGACTCTGACAACCTCTGTCAGAAACTGGCTTCTGATAAGCGGACAAAAGCACAACAACTTCGGCAAGAAGCGATTGATGCTCGGAATAATGGTGATGATGATCAAGCGGTGAATCTTGATGAGGAGGCTGCAAAGGCTGATGAGGATGCAGCAAAACTTGAGAGCGCGGCAGGGGATTGTCCTATTAATGACCCCAGTGAAATAGGAAAAGTATTAGGCGACAATGACAACAATGACAACAACAATGGCAACAATGGCAACAATGACAACAACAACGGCAACAATGGCCAAAATACCGTCCGCAAAAATACCAGCAACACTACCAGCCGCAAAAATACC
>CBJMBI010000465.1:0-3630 GCA_966427955.1 uncultured Ktedonobacterales bacterium | reverse complement strand
GTGACGAATAGGTGTTTGTGTTACCATAAAAAAGTCTCCTGAAGACTAGGAACCTTTACGGTTCTGATGGGCCCGCTTACTGATGGTTTAGCCGACACGCCAGTAAGCGGGTTTTGTTTTATACGGGCTACTTAAGACCACGTTTACGCAATACATCAGTGATAGCCTTGGAGAACTTTCTAGCCTCTTCAGCCTCACTCTCACTGCCTTTTCCATATCTCTCTACAGCTTCTCTCTGTAGACGCCTTAATTCTGATGGATCAAGGCTTTCAAGATCAATGGTTTTATCAGACATATACTGCCTTTCTGTACTACTGCCTAGCACATCGCTAGACATGGTGGGGATACGGTGATTTGAACACCGTGGCTGGACTTACCGAAGGGCGCAACCTTCAAGGACTTACCAGACCTGACCGACTCATCCCCTTGTTTTCCTTGAGTCCCGAGTGCGCATTGTCGCTTAATATTCCCGCTCAGCTCTGTCACGTCGCCGCACCCTAGTCCCGACTTCAAGGCATTCTATTGTCGATTGTTCTGTACTCAGCAGTCCCGTAAGACCACTGGCTAGTCAACGCTTGACGTTTACCTCATCAAACTAAACCCACGGTTTACATTGAGGCTACCCTGTGCCGAGCCTTGATTAGCTCTCACGATCTGCTCGGCGGCTTTCACTGCCATGCGTGCCTCGCGCTCGGCTTCGAACTTGACAACAGCCTCAGCTTGCGCTTTGGCCTCTGCTCGTTTTGCAAGGAGGACCTTCGCATTGCGACATGCCCATCTATTTCTCTCTGCAAGAACCTTTTCGTGTGTGATGAGCCATTTCAGGTATTTCTCATCGCACTCGCTTACTGCTAGGCCCTTGTTCTTCCCGAAATCTAGAATGATCATCGCTTTGTCCTCCTCAGAACGCTTTACGTTTTTGTTTTGCGCACCTCATTGGTACGTTTTAAGAATACCATATCAAAACGACACTGTCAATACTTTTTGATACCAATTTTTGCAAACTGTATCAAATTGAAATTTTCATATCATATTGACAATATGGAGGTGTTATGTTATTCTTATATCAAGTTCAGAACCGGAAAGGAGGACTCTATGACAATCCCCGAAAATGCAAACTATCTCACGACGGTAGAAGTCGCGAAAGAGCTTCGTATCACAAAGCGTACAGTGATACAAGAAATACACAGGGGGAAACTTGAAGCTATTAGGGTAGGGAATGCACTTCGTATACCGATACAGGCATTCAATGACTATCTAGAGAAGCAAAAAGTTAAACCAGGGGAAAACCTGGAAGAAGAAGAGATGGATGATGCGGCCTAGCGTCTGGCTACGTAGCATATCGGCCTAGGAAACTGAAGTCTACGTAGCCACACGCCTATGCCACGATTATAACATGGAGGGAACATGGAGGAACCGACTCACAAACAGTGTCGTAAATGCCATCAAATTAAGCCTATCGAAAGATACAACTATCGGGACCGCAGCAACCATAAGCGTAGGTCTGATTGCAAAGACTGTCAGAGCGAATATGCACGTTTACGACGCGCCAATTCCGATAAAGTTGAAGAAAGAAGGAAGATCAGAGAAACAGAAAAGAATATCTTAAAAGATGGTATATTGTACAGAAAATGTTGTAGATGCTATCAGACAAAACCTATTGGCAGGTTTCCAAAACATTATGGAGGAGACAGAGCAGGACAATATATGGCGTACTGCTATGACTGCAATAATGTGTATAGAAGACAGCATCGTAAAGAAAATCCAGAGATATACAGAAGAAAATACGACATAATGAAAGCAGAGGGTAAAAAACGGTTTAATAAGCATACCTATAAAAGGTATCGTATCAAAGGATTCACACATGATATGTACCTTGCCCTCCATGAAAAACAGGGTGGTGTATGTGCCATATGCCAACAGCCAGAAAAAGTAAAAGACAAAAATGGCGAAATCAGATCTTTGGCTGTAGACCATAACCATGAGACGGGAGAAGTTAGAGGACTTTTGTGCTTTAGATGCAATACTCAGTTGCATGTTCTTGAAAATAGAAACATCAAGGAGGCTGCACAAAACTATCTATCACAATAATACCTGCCCATGGGAGTAGTGGCCCATTCCGACCAAGAAACAACCACTACCCCACAAGCTGACAGACCAAACACATGAGTAGTAACTGATGTGTAGGGACTCGTTTGCTTGCAAAGATTATAGCATAACAGGAGTGGTTACACCTTGTGTAAAGTGACCAATTTCTTTATCCAGTGTAACCGGACTCCAAAATCGCTCTCCCCAAGAGCAGAAGGATGAATGAATGAGTGAAATACTTGTCATTATCCGCCCCAGCTTTATGAAATTTTGCGAAGATGGCTGTAGAGCCGCATTGTTCAATCATCTCCTGTACTGGATTGGAAAGAAAGTACAAATTGGTGAAACCACATATTTTGCTACAACTGAGGATCTTACCAAAGACATGGCAGGTTCTTGGGGGAGCAAAAAGATCCGCTTAGAGGTTAATGCATTGGTTGATATGGGACTCATTGAACGCGGCAAAAATCCTAAGTGGGGTGTAGATCGCACAAAGCATTTTTCTTTTGGGAAAGATCAATATGATAAGCTAGTAGAGCTTTGTAAGAAGCATAAGATATGTTTAGCTCACATAGGGCTATCAAAGGAGATTATAAATCTATTAAGACCATTTGGAGAGTCTGTTGAATGTCCTTGCACAGGGCAAATGGTAAATCTACCAAATGCAAATGGTCAAATGACCAAATGCTCCGAGCATGGGCAAATGGTAAAAAGTCCGCTTGCAAATGGTAAAAAGACCACAACAATAACACAGAACTCTACTCAGATCTCTAATACACAAATCTCAAACGAAAGAACGAATGGTGCTCGACAATCCAACGTCTCGGCTAGTGACAGTTCATCCATCCATCCATCCAATTTTTCATCTTCTTTTTCTTCTCAGGAGAAACCAGCAATAGAGTTCTCTCCAGAAGCAGAACGGATCTATGGTTTTGCTGAGAAGCTAAAACTAGCACGTCTCAAGAGAAACGAGACGAATAGGGACTATTGCGAGATACTAGCTAAAGAGATAACGACTCAAGAGCAGATGGATAGCCTAGCAGCATATTCGAGAGAAAAGCTGAAGCACAAGGGGAAAGTAGAGCTCTACCTTGGCAATCTGGCTACAGACCTCAATGGGTGGTCACAGGTACAGGAGCAGACAAAGAAAAGTACCGTCTCGAATGAGGAGGTGACTGATAGCGATATAGCCGACATGGTAGAGACATGGTCTCGTCTCTACAAGGATACTGAGCACATTAAAGAGAACCAAGCACGCGTCAAGCAGATACAGAATGAATGTCGTATGAGCAACAGCAAATTCTTTGACACTCTGTTCAAAGCAAAGGATGATACTGACTATTCGGGTGATATAAGTATGCGTAGCTTCTTTAGGATGCTGAATAGGCAGTTGGGGCGAAATCCAGTAACCGTAGGCAATCGGCATTTACAGCCCTTAAGTTCAAGACCAAGGTTGCAGCCATGCCAACGAGACGAGACGAGGGGATAGCAGTGAGAGTACTGCTATCCATGCTGAAGCCAAGGCGTGTCGATATCTTCCAA
>CBJMBI010000464.1:0-3631 GCA_966427955.1 uncultured Ktedonobacterales bacterium | reverse complement strand
ATCACTGAGATGCTCGGTGTGCCAGATACTGATCGGACGAGATTTCGTGTCTGGTCAAATCAGGTGGTGGAAGCATCTGGAGATTTCCAGGCATTTGCTAATCTGCGTGAGAGTTTGGACGAGTTCCAGGTCTATCTAAGCGAGCTGATCAAGCAGAAACGGGAGCAAAATGCTGATGACCTGCTAGGCAAACTTATACGTACCGAGGCCGAGGGAGATAAGCTTACAGAAGATGAGTTAGTTTCCATGGTCTTTCTCCTACTAGTTGCTGGTCATGAGACCACAGTCAATCTGATCGGCAATGGAGTACTGGCCCTGTTGCAGCATCCAGATCAGTTGGAGAAGCTCAAGCAAAATCCGGAATTGATCAAATCGGCAATTGAGGAATTTCTACGCTACCGGGGTCCCTTGTTGGCAGCGACACAGCGCTGGGCCAGCGAGGATATTGAGCTTGGGGGTCAGCAGATACAACGGGGAGATCAGGTGATCGTGCTACTGAGTTCGGCTAATCGCGATGAGCGAGCATTTGAGCATGCAGACCAGCTAGATATTACACGCAAGGAGAATCATCATCTTGCCTTTGGCAAAGGGATACACTATTGCCTAGGTGCACCACTGGCGCGTCTGGAGGGACAGATTGCCATCAGCACACTGCTGAAACGCATGCCCAATCTGCGTCTTGCCATTGATGAACAAGATCTTGCCTGGCGACGTGGCTTGTTGCTGATGGGAGTGAGCGAATTGCCTGTGACATTTTGACTTCGATATTTTGAAATGCTTGATAAGGGAATATAACTAGAAGGGTCCTCCAAACAACAAAGCTTTCTCTTCAAGAAACAATCGACATTCCTGAGCAACAAAATGCGGGATATGCTCCTTGAGCCATTCATACTCGGCAGAATTGAAGAGCCGATAGACATATGCGCCCATTCGGCCCAACAGGAAATAGGCATCGATCAGGCGAGGATATGTTGAAGGGAGCATTGCTTGCTGTTGATAGGCGTCAAGCAGCAATGGCCGCAGATCAGCAGGGATGTCTGGAAGACATGTGCCCAAATCAAAGAGTGGGGACCCAAAGCCACAAAGGGAGAAATCAATGGGGTGGACATCGGTTTTAGAGGCAAGAAGATTACCTCGCCAGAGATCGGCGTGGATAAGTATGAGCGGCTCTTGGGCCTCTGCAAGCGTTGTGAAAATCATCTCAAGTGTTTTTTGGATGAGAGCAAAGTCTCCCTCTCGGATGATCCCATCATGCACTCCTTTGATCAGTGTGTTGATCCGTTGGTGATAGCATGCAAGATCATAGACCGGACGCGCAAAGGATTCTGGTACAGACCATGCACGGGCATGGGTGTGAAGCGTCGCGATGATGGTTCCAAGCCGCCTAACTTGGTCTGGCAACGGAATTGCTGGAAATGGGTCGGCTTCAATCCATTGGAGAAGGGAACAAGGAATATCACCCTGTTGTCTTGCTATCATGGTCAGCAAATCTCCCTCTTTGGTACGGACAGGGCGCTGGAGAACTAAGCTCGTTTCATCTGATAAAGCTTTCAACCAACAGAGTTCGGACACAATTCCTTGTGGGCGCAAGCGCTCTCCCTCAAAAGCTGCTGTGAGCGGAGAATGGAGACGGAGAAGATAGGCATGACCTGCTTGCGTGTCAACCACATGAAACACCATATTTTCATTGTGACGGAGGAAGGTCACCTTTGGTGAAACAATCGCGTAGGCTCTGAGCGCTTGGAGAGCAAGAGATTCCAGATTCACGCACGTTTGTCCTTTCCAGTAAACTAGTAACAATCCCTTTCGACAAAGGCCAGATACGTCAGTCTTCGACCAATTTCCAGATCTGTTCCTAGTCTATCCAGCACCGTTTGAGGTTGACCCGCTTTTGTGGGTCAACCTCACCTCAGAGGCCGAGTTCAGTTTGCTGAGAAGCTTACAAGCTTATCGGGGAGAGTACTCCATTGCTACTGTCTACGTCTAGCTTGTACCAACCTTTTTTCCCCGGATTGACTGCACCTTCGTAAAGATCATATAAATCGTCAAACCACTGCTGATATTCCCATTTTACATTATCCATTAAAAAACGTTCTGCATATTTTCTGATATATGCATGATCAACGTTTTTAGCGTTATTCGCTGCATGAGCAAAGTCTTTTAATACATTACATCTAAAACCCACTTTTCCATTTTCAGTATCCGGGATGGTTCCTGGAAAGACACCAAAGTTCGTTGTAATTGGTGGAGTTCCACTGAGCATACTTTCAACATGTGTCCCTGCAAAGGGTTCCAAATATTCCGTTGGAGTAAAGGTGGCAATGGCGTGAGCCATGAGCTTCTTGCGCTTCTCGACATCTGCATATCCGACGTATTCCCAGTTGCCAGGTGGTAATTCAAAATCGGGGTTTTCATTCGGGACCAGATAACCTCTGTGGTCAACGTGTGCTCCCTGGCCTGCGATAAGCAGTTTTTTTCCGATTGCCTGGGTCACTAAGTATGCGATGAGTATTCCTTTCCGTTTTATCATTCTGCCAATAAACAAGTAGTAATCCTCTTTCTGACTGGAAAATTCGACATCCTCTGGATCAAAGTAATTTGGGATGATCCGATCATAAGAGGAACCACTGATACTTTCATAGGGATGTTCTGAACCATAAATGAAATTCTGGAGAAATGAAGACTCAAATGCTCGGAACCTTCCTTTAATTGAGCCAAGATAGCCTATTCCTGGTTCGCATGTAAGGTAAAGATTTACTGCATTTGCTACAATTTCATGATATAAACCCATTGAACAAAGGAGAAAATCATCAGGCCTTTTTACTTCATTAATTGCAGCTATCGTATTTGCATAATATTTTAAGGTTGATGGTTTTGGCTCCGTCGCGAAGTCATGCCGGAAATTTGAGTTGGTCCAATCATAACCGATCTCGAATTGGCCATCTCCATTGCCGTAGTCGTTGCGGATATCCGAGAGGGTATGCGTCTGAATGAACTTTGTACACGGCACATCTGAGCCCTCAGAACCGTAATAGTAAACCTCATGACCTAAAGATAACAGCATACGTGCGAGTTTATAATTTTTCTGTGTAAAAGCACACGCCATGTAGATCTTGCTGCATGGCAGATGCACAAGCCCTAATAAGTGAAAACGATATTTCCGTTTGGAAGATCCCATGGTAATTATTTTCCTTTCTTGCTATTCCGCATGATGCTGACTTTAAAGAGCACACAAGAATTGTTTTTTATTTCTGTGTGCATAATAAATATTATAATTACTTTTCGTTAAAATGCAATGATTTTCATATTATATTATTGAATTGATTTTTTTGAATTAATATTTTATGTTTTTAAACTATTAAAAATGTATTGTGTAAATGGAAAATATATAACTTATTTTATATACTCTACGATATATTGACTTTTTAGGAAAGAAGTGTATAATAAATATGTAAGCTGTATACGCTGCTTACATTACTATAATAGTGTTACACATCGTAGAATGTCCCTTGTATATGAAGTTCTTTTATCCAATATATTAGTTGACGAAAGATAGGGGTAGGGAAAAAGTGAAAGAACAGCAGAATTTTCCTCAAAAACCAGTTAACGATGTAACACGTCTCCAAACCCA
>CBJMBI010000463.1:0-3647 GCA_966427955.1 uncultured Ktedonobacterales bacterium | reverse complement strand
GTAATGATGTAATTACATTGAAGCATGCTTGTAACAGTGCATATTTGCTAGCTATCTGAAGAGGCTAGTAGAGGGGCTTGTTCAAGGTGGGAGTGCTGCAATGGCTACCGCTGAGTCTTGAAGTGACAAATTGTAGAGCTTCAACGTTCTATCAATAGAAGTCTGCTAAAAATTGATTCCTTTATCTTGTGAACATTAAAAAATTGAACAGGGTAAATAGATAGGCATCGGTATATACCCGCTTTAAAATTTAAAGTTCATCAGAAAAGGATATAAGGACTCTACTAATCCTCTGTAGTGAACTCAACAGTCATAGGAGAGCAGGTAATACCTACTTTCAAGTTTGATGTTGAGTGAAGCTGCATTTAAAATTAAATCAACCAGAGAAAGTTATTGAAATGCTTTTTAATCAATACCAATTATTATTAAAATCTCAAGACCCTCAGCTTAGATAAGGGAGGGTGGGTAATATGGAGGAAATGGATACTACATCTGGGTCTGCAGATTTAGCTCAAAATGATCAGAGTGATCTGGCTTTGCGTAAGTTAAGTGAGGCTGCTCAGCATATTGCCGCTGAGGAAACATTACAACAGCATCCTGGCCTGCGTGTTCCCCGCCTTTCTCGCTTCATGTCTTCGTATGATATCTCAGCTGATATTCGGCGTGGTAATACGCTTCTGCCCCATTCTATCTATAGTACCCAGCCTATGTCAAGCTCTGAACTCAGTAATCAGCCTCCAGATCTTGGGCCCTGGCTGCAAGATCTAGATGACGCAGGTGAGCCGGATATCTGGAAAGGTCGCACCGATCCACTGCAGGCTCGTCGTTTCCCGAGTAGTTCGGAGATCAAGCATATTGAAGAAGAAGATATACGCCGAGCAGTAGCAGCTGGTTTATTGGATTTATCTCCGGATGAGTTAGGAGGCTCGTCGGAGACAGTACCTTTGCAAACTTATAAGCGTATGCGCTTTCTCTTCTCCTTTTTAGTCGTCCTGGCGATTTTTGCTTTGACATTCGATACCATTCTTATTGTCTTTACTGCTTTACGTCCGCCTCAGCCCCATCAGCCTAGCCATTTGCCTCCTTCCTTAACTCTTTCTGAGAATGTTGTGCATGATGGTCAAAGGCTTACCTTATATATCCGTAATTTTTCTCCGTCTACTCAAGTATCTCTGACACGCGATATAGGAGAACCGGTCTTTTCGGGGCATAGTTCGATGGTAAAAGTGCAATCAGACGGTTCGCAGAAGGTTTTGATCACCATTGACAATACATGGAAGCCCGGTTGGCACACCTTACATGCCGAAGATACGATGTTACACTACACCGCAAGTGCAACAGTGTGGACAGATGCTGGTCCAACTTCCCCTTCACACTTGCTTGTTAGTCCAATGGCTCTCAATTTTGGTGCAGGTCTGGTAGGAGCTAATACATTACAAGAATTAACTTTGCGGAATGAGGGCGGACAATTTATTTCATGGACGGCTACAAGCGATCAGCCATGGTTGTCAGTTGGTCCTAACAACGGCATTTTTAGTAGTACAATGCAGATCACAGTTGGAGTTGCACGTGCAAATCTGCTACCAGGTGACTACACAGGCACGATTTCGATTACTGCTAATGGGGAAGTTCCGCAATCTGTCTCTGTCCAAATGACAGTATTGCCATTGCCACGTAATGCTAGAGCTGTGCTCGCTATTTCTCCAGCAGTACTCCCGTTCACTACAGTGGATGGCATGGCTGATCCTGCCGGTCAATCTCTTGTCGTGAGCAATCCTGGTACGCAGCCATTGTACTGGATGCTAGCAGCTAACTCATCGTCTAGTGATGTTGATCATCAGACAGGTTGGTTGTCTATGGATACTGTATCGGGTATTGTTATGCCTCAATCGACCAGTTCTATAAACCTGAGCATATACAGCCGGAATTTATTATCTGGTATATACACTAAAAAGTTAGTATTTCGTGTACAAAATGGTTTCAGTGCTCTTAATAGTCCAGAAACAGTTGAGATCTCTCTCTCTGTGCGACCAAGTTGTAGCCTTGCTCTGAGTGCAGGTAGTCTCTCCTTTACTACCGTGGCTGGAAGCAATCCCAATACGCAAGGGTTGAGTCTGGCTGCTACTGATAGTTGTTCAGGTGTCATAGCTTGGAGTGCAACCTCTTCAGTGCCTTGGCTCATAGTTACTCCAGCGAGTGGGCAGTTAAATAATCTCTCAAATGCCATAATGACTGTTAGTGTAAATACTACTAATCTCAAGCCTAGTACATATTTCGGTTATATCTCTATTGCCGTAGGCCAGCAAAGCACCCAATCTGTTGCAGTTCAGCTTGTAGTGCAGGCACCGCCGTTACCATCTGCGCCGATTATTAATGTTTCACCTCTTAATATTAATGTTAATATTACACTAGGGCAGCAGGACCCGCCTGGACAGCTTGTGACCATTACCAATACAGGTGGGAGCCAGTTGAACTGGAGTACCTCGGTCGGTACATCAGCCTCGTCTTGGCTGGGAGTTTCTCCGGCAGTTGGGACAATAGTTCCTGGGCAGACAGGGCAGTTGCAGGTCAATGTCACGGCAGCAAATTTAAGTCCAGGCACTTATGTCGGTCAAATCCAGATTAACGGTTTTGATGAAAAGAATGTCCCTGCTGCTGGGAGTCCACAGATAATTTCAGTAACCTTTGTAGTGCAGCCTCCCTGTGCGTTATCTCCTCCTTCATCGAAAGCGCTTGCATTCAGTGCTACACAGGGTGGTGCTGATCCGGCGGCACAATCAATTGTTCTTAGTGCTTCTGGTAACTGCGGATGGCCTGTAAGTTGGAAAGCAACAGTTGTAGGATCTGCTCCATCCTGGCTAAAGTTTAGTCCTGCGTCCGGTTCTTTTGCCAATAGTAACCAGACGGTAGCACTGAAAATTGCTCCCAGTATTGCAGGTTTGAGTCCTGGAACCTATAGCGCACAAATCTCAATCTCAGCGCTTGATGGTGTAGGCCAGAGTGCTCAAGGTAGCCCACAGACATTGACAGTAACTTTAAATGTCGTGCAGGCCTGCTCATTGCAAGTGGGATCTACAGGTTTGTCCTTTACTGTTGAGCAGGGAAAGATGTCAACTGCACAAAATGTATCGACAAACTCAACTGGAAATTGTGCTCTTCCAGTCTCCTGGAAGGCCTCAGCAGATGTTGCTTGGCTTGTCCTATCCCCGACATCTGGTCTAGATCAGGGAAGTGGCAGTTCTATTGGGGTGAGTGTCAATGCAGTACAACTAACTGCGGGCTCCTATACAGGTACCATTACGCTCTCGGCTACTGATAAGAGCGGTGCGGCTATCGCGGGAAGTCCAAAAACTATTGCTGTGAAAGTGACGGTAACAAACACAGTGAATGCGACAACCACACCAACTGCTTGATTACAGGCATTATTCTTCTGTAAACTCTTGACATTATAAATTCTTTTTGATATACTGATATTGGTAGATTAGAGTACAACCCATGTTTTGAAGTACTCTTCATCAAAAATTTTTCATCACCGCTATTTGAAAGGACGCCACCATGGTAGCAAGAAGACACGAGGGGATGACCGTCGAAGATTTCTTATCCCTAGACCGTGAAAAACTAGACCAGAAATACGAGTTCATAGACGG
>CBJMBI010000462.1:0-3660 GCA_966427955.1 uncultured Ktedonobacterales bacterium | reverse complement strand
AGATCAAGCGATTGGGTTCGCGTATCATCGATGCAAATCCTGAGTATGAAGAATGTCAACGTATCGCCAGAGAGCGAGATATCCCTCTTACAGATGTCTACAAGGTTGCACGGCAAGCTATCCAGATTGCCCTAGAAGGTCGGGGATAAGCGATGCAGAGAAGATTAGTTTGCTTTTCTCCTAAGGCTCTGGCCTTTGCAAGACCACTTGATATGTTCCTTGGTTGTCATGGTTTTCTTCTAGCAGACTTGGCAACCTCTACTCAATTCAGCACGGGTAATTTCTAATTTCTTTACTATTATCCGATTGATCAGGTATACTTAGGAGAGATCGTACTGTTGGCTCTTTCTGTGTGGAAGCTGACTGTTCATGACGAAACCTCCATTATCGCTCACGGTCCTTTCAGAGGCTCAAAGGGTGTAAGCCCTTGGACACTACGAGATGCACTCGGATCGAGGCAAGTTGAGCGTGTTTTGCGGGTCAACGGGTTCCAGATGCTGGCCAAGAAAGTGGTTGAGACGGCATGGGAAAACTTGGTCATTGTACTGGTCTTAAAAGAGTGAGCAGAGGTGTCTCAAGAACCTTCGTTTCTTGCGACAAGAAAGAAGCATCTTAAAGCGTAGAGTTGTGAATGAGTCTTCTGCAAAGAGGCTTCAAGAGAGTCATTCAATATTTTGTTATTGATTCATGTAACGAATGAGGTATATATCTATGCCTTTCATCAAGAAAAACCATGCTCAAGACAATCAGCCTGCTTCGCCTTTTATTGGCCGTACAGGTGAGATACTCTTTTTTATACACAATATCCTTAAACCTGACGCTCCAACCCATAACATTCTCTCCATTTCAGGACAAGGGGGTGTTGGCAAATCCACCCTTGTCTCCCGCTTTCTGGATGAAGTAAATACTTCTGAGTACAAAGACTATTGTCTGGCCGCTCTTGTTGATGAGCGCCAAGCAACTCCTGTCAGTATCATGGAGAAATTTGCACAGCAATTGCATATAGCAGGCAAATTTGAGAAGATGCTCAAACAGTACAAAGAGGCATTGCGAAAGCGGCAAGCTGAGGAGAAAACACTCCAAGATGCTCTTTTCGAGGGAGTTCCTGATATGGCTGGAGCAGTTGTCGAAAGGATACCAGTGGCAGGTCCAGTCTTGCAAGAGGAAGCCAAGGTCGCAGTTACACATTTCCTGAAGGGATACCAAGCATCCCAGCTCCAGAAAGATACGGAGCTTCTGGAAAAGGCTATCGACGAACTTACCAGAGCTTTTATCATCGAACTCAATCATTTGGCTAACACAAAAGTCACGCTCAGTTCTGCTCGAAAAAAGCGTCAGCGACGCGTTGTGCTTTTTTTCGATACCTTTGAGCAGTTGGCGGCAGAAGCAACACCCTGGCTTCTTGATTACTTCCTCGCCGCTCAGGTCAGTAGTAATGTGGTACTAGTGGTAGCAGGTCGTGATCCTATCGAGCGCACATATCCTGATGATCCCAAGCGCTGGCTTCCGTACTGTGATGGTGGTGATATTTACTGGATGTCCCTCAACAGTTTTACGGAGGATGAAACCCGTGCGTACCTCATCGGGAGAGGGATCACTGATGCTCACCAGATTGCGAACATCTGGCAACTATCACAAGGCTTACCGCTCTACCTGGGCTTGCTGACTGCCAATCCTAGTGGGGATATTGATCCAACGAAAGATGTCGTTGGCAACTTCCTGCGCTGGATCCCTGAGCAGGAGGCCATCAAACGACAATTAGCCCTGGATGCAGCCCTTTTTTCCAGATCATTTAACCAGGACGACTTGGATGCGTTCACTTATGTGTCCAAGCAGGAGCGGCTGACTCTCTATCGTTGGCTAATTGGTCAACCCTTCGTACGTGTTCAGGGTGATCGATATACGTATCATGACATTGCACGAGAACTATTTCGTCATTACCTCTATCAACATTCCAGAAAAGGCTATTATGCTACGAGAAGGGCATTAGCTCACCACTATCAGCAATTGCTTGAAGAAATACAGCGAGAAGAAGGGAAGGAGGTGTACCGTTCCACTGAGTGGTTCACATTGGTGCTAGCACTACTCTATCAACTGCTCTGCTTGCCAGATGAAGCAAGCCACATCCAAGCTATCAAGCAGGTTCTCCATGTGCTTATCCATAGAGATGGTGAACAAGTTTTTCACGAACGAATCCAAGAAATAAGAAGAGTGTTGCGCGAACTCTCTGAAAGAGTTATCGATGATACCAATCTTCGTACTCAGCAAGTAATAAAGCATCTCCGCCAATGGTTTGAACCTTCTACACGGGGTAAAGAACTGTTAGAATCGGTCAATTCTCTGTTACGTACAGTAGTGCATGAATCCTCTTTTCCCCCAAAACTGCTGGCATGGCTCTACTGGATACGAGGAGCAGCGAACAGAGAACTCAAAGGGCACCACCAGCAGGCCATCGATGATTTGCAACGCGCTTTTGCACTGCTTGATCCCACTGCCCATAGAGATCGAGGCAGGATTTACTTAGATCTGCGCGAATACCAGCAGGCCATTCATGAATTTAACGAGGCACTGGAACTGGATCCTCACGATGCTCAGGCATATGAGGAACGAGGATGGGCTTATTTCTCCCTCAAGGAGTACCAGCAAGCTATCGACGACTTTGAGCGAGTTCTAGAACTTGATTCTAACAATATTCAAGGCCACAATGGGCGAGGACAAATTCATATGAGATTCAAAGAGTACCAGCAGGCCTTGGTTCACTTTGAGTGCATAGTCGAACAGCTTCCTACAATGTATTTGGGATACGGTCTACGAGGTATGGTTTACCGTGCACTCAAAGAGTACCAACAGGCCATGGACAACTTCGGACGTGCCCTGGAACTGCATCCTCATTGCTATGCGCTCTGTGAGAGAGGTTATGCCTATCTCTGGCTGAGGGACATGAAACATGCCTTGGAAGACTTTACCAACTGGTGGGAGTTAAACCCGACGCCAATTGGTGACGGGTGGATAGTCGAATGGGTCAGCATGTGTCAGCGAGGAGTCAGTTCACATACGCCAGAACGGCTAGAAGAGTTGATTGCAGATACTCCTTATCCTACACGTTATTATCCTCGCGTTTGTCGAGGCGTCGCGCTTTTGTTTCGTGAGCGCTATGAGGAAGCGGTTGCAGAGCTAGAACAAGCTATTCCTCTCTCCTGGCAGAAGGAGCCATGGGATGCCTACTTCTGGAAAGGGATGGCTTGTGTCTTCCTAGACCGGGAAGAAGCGGCAATGGAGACGATAGAAAAGGCTCTTGAGGAAGGAATGCCGCCAGTATTGCTAGCGCCTCTGCGTCGGTTTGAACAAGAAAGACCAGATTTTTATGAGAAGTATGTCATGTCTCTGCTGGCAAAACATCTTTGAGTATTGGTAGTAAACACCCATCGCAAAAACGGCCCTTTGTTGTGGCACCCCTCAGCAGCGTAGAGGAGCCTTCTGTCTTTGCTCAGCGATCTATCTCAAAAGCCGTTTCATAATCAACATCTCAAAATAACTGATATCTCACAAGTAAGTGAGACAAACAGAAGAGTTTAGTGAATTCTGGTGCTCAGTGTGATGTACTCTGTGTCAATTGCCATGCGAAGCTACATTGGAGAGAAATTCATAGAACGGATGATT
>CBJMBI010000461.1:0-3663 GCA_966427955.1 uncultured Ktedonobacterales bacterium | reverse complement strand
ATAGGGCTGAACGCAATCCGGGGGGACCTACAGACCTTGACAGAAAGAAATTGCAACGTCAGTTTTTCTTCTGGTTTGCACTGGCCCTAGGTGTCTGTGCTACCCAAATCATCTTTATCGTTGCTCAGACCAAGGACGAGGGTATTGGAAAATATGGTGTATGGGCGTTTGCTGGTTTACGAGCCTTCTTCACTTTAGTAGCAGACGGCTATACAGCGTTTGCCCACGAGGAACATCCGACAACAGGCCAGAAGGCACTAGAAGAGCAAGAACAACGAGCCGACCTTGCAAAAAAGTTCCTGACTCAGAAAAAGCAGGAAGTCTCGATAATCAATGAAGGCATACAGGAAGTACGTGCTATTGCGATTAAGGCCCAGATGGAGGACCTAGAGCAGAAGACTCTGCTTGAAGTCAAGCAACTGGAAAGCAAGTCACGAGTCGAGACACTGAGAACTCAGCAAGAGCAAGCCACCATGTTTACTAATTTGAGCGGGAACATGATGAGAGCACTCTTTGACCCATCTCTACCAGAAGGTGACAGAGACAGGCTACTAGGGACCATGCAAGGGTTTATGTCTGCTATGAAGTACTTGCCACAACCACAGACTGTACGCATTGAAGAGGAGGATATGTAAATGCCACAAGAGAGACGTTACACCAAATTCAAGCAGACCGACGTATGGAACATGCTTGCTAATCTTGAGTCTGCTCTCAAGGTACAGGTGCATAGAGGCACTGCACACGGGAGTAGCGTCTCTCTCACTCGTCTGGATACAGGTGAACGGTTACGAGCTGTCATTCTGGCCAGATCTTCAGATTGGTACGTCTACCGTCTCAATTGTTGGGATCATGGGTGTACCTGTGTAGTAGCAGGTACCCATGATAGCTGCTTGCAAGTGCCTTGCCTAGCAATGGACACATTGAAGTGGTACGAGCCTCTCAAGATGAGAAGCATATTCGGACCGCTTCAGCCTCAATTTGACGCGAACGACAAACCCATACCGGACACCTTCGATAAAGCCAGAAAGAGCCACTATGGCCATTGTATGCTCATTGGAGCATTGATGTGTGGCAGGCAGGATGCAATAGCCAGATTACAATCTCTCAAGCCACGTACCCGCTATCGGATAGAAACCGAACTCGTGAAACTGCACACCAGAGGACGAGGAAGACCACTCGAAGTGACACCGGACCCAACTGGTGGACGAGCAGAATTGACCATAGTTTCATAGTTTAGAAAGGACACCCAACTCATGACACCACGACCAGAGCACCGCATTTCTGCTATAGAGAAGCGTGTTTCACATGTAGAAACAGGCATTGAAGAGCTAGCGGCTGATACTGCTGAAGAGTTTCGCGTGCTCACCGCCCACGTAGATAAGGGCTTTGACCAGGCCCACGCATTTGTGCAGGAACGTTTTGCTGAAATCAAGGCTGATATTGCTGAACTCAAAGCTACCCAGACCGAGCAGAGCAAGCGCATGGACACAATGGATAGCAAGCTTGACCAGATACTGGCATTGCTTCAGCAGAAGTTATGAGATAGTTTATTGAATTGACCTGATAGATCAGGTACAATCGTAAAAAATCGTTGGAGAACTTCATGGGTAAGAGTAACCATAGGCAACTTTCTATCCCTTTCTCATTGAGTCGGTACATACCAACAAAGAGGTCCCGTAAAAAATCCTTACGAGACTTCAACAGGAAACTCTATGAATGGGGTATAGATCAGGGATATAGCAAGGTTTGTCTCAACGCCCATGGCATGTATGAGAAACCAACGGAACAGCACACCAGGGAACTCCCAAGTAAGAGTAACCAACGGATGCATAAAAGACGTATTCGCAAACGTGCTGAGAAACAGCAATAACTAAAACTTATCTTAATAGACGCGTAGGGCTACAGAGAATGACAACTCTTAGAAGTTGTAGGTCCGGTGGCAAACACTCTATTAAGATAACAGAAATCCATCCTATAGACGCGTAGGGCTGCAGTGAATAACAACTCATAGAAGTTGTAGATCCGGTGGCAAACACTCGAAAGGAGCAAGTATGAGGAAAACTCAAGAAAACTGCACACACACCTGACAAAAATGTACATTAAATTTTTATTGGAAATAGGCAGCAAAAAAGCCACTGACTCTAGTTTTTGCAGTTCTAGTTTCAGTCAGTGACCTACTTTGCTCAGCCGTTGATTTGTCTGTTGCAGAAAGTGTAAGACAATCCCACCATTTTGTCAAACACCTCTTCTATGTAACAGATAGATAGGTGTTTTAGGATGAACAACCACAGAGAAGATAGTGTTAATGATACACTATCTCAAGACGTTTCGCAACTACCTCCATTCGCTAGCCTCTCATCAATATCAAAGAGACGTATAATTCCACATACAAACATTTTCGAAGGTGGCTTTGCTGAAACAGCAGCATGTTTACCAATTCAAGCCGTTGTGGCTAGTATTCAGGATGCTAAGAGCGTGGTCTCGCAATGGCAACGGTCAGAAGACCATGCTCCCTTTTTTCACTATGAAAAACCCAAAGGAACAGCTATCGTGGAGTACAAAACAGGAGAGAAAAACGAAGTCTTTGACGATAAGACCACTGCTTCCCTCTGGAGACAAGTCAAACAGTTCTCAGATGATGATGCAGATGTTGTCCTAGCGCTCTTTGCTCATCTTATCCGACCTTCAGAGAGCGACGGTACCGCTTGGTTTCTGGCATCTCAGTATCTCGACTATAGAGGCATCAAACCAAGAATGCAGATAGACGCCCCTGGTGGGCGCAAAAGACGAGCTGGTCATAGACCGGAGGATATCAAGGCTGTAGGTGAGAGCATCGGACGTATTGAAAACATCTGGATTACACTTCACCAGTGGATTGACGAGACTGCTAGCGGGAAGAAGAAACGCAAACGGACCGAATACACCCACAAGGGACGTCTGCTTATGGTAGAGGAAGTGTACACCCAAAAAGAGCTACCCGATGGAGATACGGACGGTGACCCTGGAATGGAGATTGCATGGAGGATTCGTCCTGGTAGCTGGTTGCGAACCTTCCTAGAAAACCCTAACCGACAGGTAGCAAACCTATGTCAGAAGTCTCTCCAGTATGACCCATATCGTGAGCAGTGGGAAAAGCGCCTTTCACGCTACTTTATGTTTCATGGCCATATTAACACCCATGGTGGAGGTGGTGTCTTCAATCGTGAGATAGGCAAGCTTTTGCAGGAAACCAGCTTGTCAGTTGAGAAGGATAATCCCCAACGGACAAGGAACCGCTTCGAGAAAGCTATGGGTGTATTGGTTACAGATAAGATTATCCAAGAATGGGACTATACAGAAAGTTTTTCTCTTCCTTCCAAAGGTTGGGTAGCAACATGGCTTGACCAGAAAATCACCATCCATATAGCACCCACAAAGTTACTAAAAGCATAGCAGATACAAAGCAGATACAAAGCGGATATCCATATGTATCCGCTTTTTTCATGTATCTTAGATAGTGTACATTGGACACTATACGCGACGTTATCTCGTGGCATACGCGACGTTATCTCGTGGCATACGCGACGTTATCTCGTGGCTATGCATAGGCTAAAGCCGCTCTACAGGCGGATGCAATTTTCTTAAAAAGTTTAAAAACTTTAACGCATGATGGCATGTCTAGCT
>CBJMBI010000460.1:0-3674 GCA_966427955.1 uncultured Ktedonobacterales bacterium | reverse complement strand
ATTTGTTACATGGGCACGAACAGCTTGATATTCTACCGGAAGGGCAGTAAGAACCACCGCACAGAGTGGATTGAAATGACTACTCATTGTATCTATCTCCTTGTTTTTCTCCTACGCCTTGCCTACTTGCAGTACTTCATAATCTGCTGATACACTATGAAACATACAGATGAAATTGACGCTATTTCATCTCTATACTATTACTGGTGAGTGAACTGACCTCTTCAGTTCCATTCCAGGCATAAGAGTACCATGGAGAGCGGTGAAGAAGAATGGCATTTGCCTGGCATTCATTAGGCACTTAGAGGACATTTCTCTTCCGTAGGGTAAGGATGCCTTCTCACTTAGGGATAAGCGAGGTGTTTCATGGAACAAGGTTTGCCTTTTCATCAACAGTTGAGATACGAACGCGAACGACGTGGCTGGTCACAAGCGGATTTGGCTGGAAAAGTGAACAGTGATTTCAAAACCGTTCATCGATGGGAAAGCGGAAAAAGCGTACCTCGTCCCTACTATCGTCAAATCCTTTGCGACCTTTTTGGAAAGAGCGCTGAAGAATTGGGACTCATTGAGAAGGAGGATGAGAGTGCATTCACAGCACCTTCCCGTTACAGAGAGGATTGGGGAGAGGCCCCTCTCGGAGGAAACTTCTACGGGCGAGATAATGAACTGCTCCAGTTGAAGGAGTGGATAGATGATCAGAGGTGCCACGTTATTGCCCTTCTTGGCATTGGTGGGATTGGCAAGACAACGCTCGCAGTAAAAGTAGCAGAACATCTGAAGAATGATTTTGAATATGTATTTTGGCGATCATTACAAAATACACCATTGATAGAGTATATCCTCAAACCATGCCTCCAATGTCTTTCTGGGCAACAACACGTGGATCTCCCAGATAACTTCAATGGGCAGCTCTTGTCTCTGGTTGAGTATTTACGAAAGCACCGCTGCTTGCTCGTCCTTGACAACGTCGAGTCTATCATGCAAGAGGGTCGACATGATAGCCACTATTGTCATGGCTATGAAGCTTATGGAAGACTGATTCAATGCATCGGCGAGGCACAGCATCAGAGCTGTCTTTTACTGACAAGTCGTGAGAAGCCCAAAGAGATCGCTCTTCTTGAAGGAAGAACATCACCAGTACGAACCTTGTATTTGCGTGGTATCGAATGTCATGAGGGGAGGGCAATCTTAAAGGATAAAGGGCTCCTTGGCTCGGACCAACACTGGAGAACATTGGTTGACCTGTATTCAGGCAATCCGTTGGCTCTCAAATTAGTCTCCGATACTATTTGTGAGGTATTCGGTGGAGATATCGAACGTTTCCTGTGGGAAGAAGAGATCACTTTCGGGTATCTCGACGATCTTATTGGTCAGCAATTCTCTCGTCTGTCAATGCAAGAACGCGAGATCCTCTACTGGCTGGCAATTGAACGACAAGCCGTCCCTTTAGAGACTCTTTGTGATAATCTTGCACAGCCTGTTGTGAAAGGGACAATCTTTGCTGCATTAGACTCTCTGTTACGACGTTCCTTCGTTGAAACCAGAAATTCATCACAGTTTCTGCTTCAACCAGCCATTCTGGAGCATGTCACCAATAATTTTGTCAAAAGGGCCTGTGAGGAATTTGTTGCAGACAGAAAAGATCTCTGGGTGAACTATGTATTTGCCAAAGCCCAGAGCGAAGATTACATACGGGAAAGTCAGAAACGTCTCATTGTCGCCCCGATAGCCCAACGATTGCTTTTAGCTCTGGGCAGAGAAACCGTCAGACGAAATTTGGAAGCGCTGCTTGTTGCGCAACGCCAAAAGTACCCATTAGAACGCAACTATATTGCAAGTAATGTCCTCCAACTTTTCATGTATATGGGTTATGATTTGCGTGATGTCGATGTTTCACATCTTGTTGTATGGCAAGCACATCTTCAAGATATCATACTTCAAAGGGTTAATTTCGCCCATGCTCATTTTATATCATCAGTATTTAAAAATACCTTTGGGAATATCCTTTCTGTGGCATTCAGCCCCCTAGAGCATGTCTTTGCAATGGGTACAGCCGCTGGGGAAGTTTGGATGTATCAGGCAATCAGTGGAACCGCACTCACCAATTGCCTTGGACACACAGATGGGGTCTGGTCCGTAACGTTTCATCCCAATGGGCATATGCTTGCGAGTAGCAGTGATGATCAGACTATCCGCTTGTGGGATATTGAGGCGGGTCATTGTTTTCAAGTATTGCGAGGGCACACCAATCGCGTAAGATCAGTGACCTTTAGCCCGGACGGACATATCCTTGCAAGTGGAAGCGACGATCAGACAATTCGGTTATGGAATGTGAGCAATGGCAGTTGCTTTCTTGTTTTACAAGGTCATACAGATCGCGTCTGGTCGGTCGCCTTTAGTCCAGATGGACGTACACTGGCTACAGGAAGTACCGATAAAACCATCCGGCTGTGGGACGTATCTACTGGGCACTGTTTCAAGGTACTTACCAGTCATACTGGTTGGGTGAGATCTGTCATCTTCAGCCCGAAAGGTGAAACTCTTGCCAGTGGGAGCGATGATCAAACGGTGAGGTTATGGGATAGTACTGATGGCTGTTGTCTGCATGTGCTGCAAGGTCATATCAATCGTGTCTGGTCAATCACCTTTAGTCCAGATGGGAAGACACTTGCCAGTGGGAGCGAAGACAAGAGCATTCGGCTATGGGACGTGAGAACCGGTACTTGCCTGAAGATTTTCCAAGAGCACACCCATGGAGTAAGGTCTATTGCTATGAGTTTCAGCGGACAAATGCTTGTCAGCGGAGGTGACGACCAGACAGTACGCACATGGGAACTCCACACGGGAGTGTGCTTAAAGACTTTGCGAGGTTACACCAATCGAATCTGGTCTGTTGCCTTTGATCCGAAGGGAGATCTGGTTGTGAGTAGCTCGGAAGACCAGAGCCTTAGGCTGTGGAATGTAACTGAGGCCACCTGTTGTAAAGTGTTCCAAAGTCACACTCATGGAGCCAAAGCCGCTCTCTATTAGCCCTGATGGGACATTGATTGCTAGTGGAGGTGAAGATCAGGTAGTTCGGGTGAGAGATGTAGATACCGGTCGCTTGATTTGCAGTTTTGTTGGTCATACCAATTGGGTGCGTGCTATCGCGTTCAGTCCAAGTGGACAAATGCTTGCGAGCGGAAGTGAAGATCAGACAGTATGTCTCTGGCATATAAACACGACACTGTGTCTTTCTACTCTGCAAGGTCATACCAGTTGGATCAGATCCGTTGCCTTTAGCCCTGATGAGAAGACACTTGCCAGCGGGAGTGATGATCACACAATACGTATTTGGCACATTTCCACTGGTCGCTGTCTTCACGTATTACAGGATCATACAGGGCGTTTAAGAGCCGTAGCGTTCAGTCCAGATGGGAAGATACTTGCGAGTGGAAGTGAAGACCAGACTGTTCGTTTATGGGATGCCATGACTGGTTGCTGCCTCCAGATTTTGCGCTACCATACAAGTTGGGTGAGAGCCGTGGCATTTAGTCCAGATGGAAAGTTGCTTGCCAGCTGTGGAGATGATCAAACCATTCACTTGTGGGACATAACAACGCAGCGTTGTCATGGCATGCTCAGAGGTCACACGAGCCGTATAAGATCGCTTGCTTTCCATCCGAGAGAAC
>CBJMBI010000459.1:0-3684 GCA_966427955.1 uncultured Ktedonobacterales bacterium | reverse complement strand
TCTCTTTAAAGCAACCAAGCGTCCCTTTGCAGCATATCATTTTTGGCAATGCAATCTACCTTGTCCCTAGGGGAAGTAGCATTATCGTGGGAGCCACGAAAGAAGAGACAGGTTTTGATATGCAAGTGACTGACGAGGGGATCTCATGGTTACATGAAACGGCCGTAAAATTGCTTCCAAGCCTAAAAGAAAGCAATAGAGAGCGTGTTTGGGCAGGCTTGCGCCCCAAAACCTCTGATAGCCAGCCCATTCTTGGACTTCTACCAGATTGGGAGAACGTTATCCTTGCTACAGGTCACAATAGTGTTGGTATCATACTCAGTGTGATCACAGGACAAACTATTGCTGATTTAATTACCACAGGGAAAACACCGCAAGTTATTCAGCCATTCTCTTTAGAAAGATATGCAAAAAAACAAGTTGTTGGCTAGCATTATCCTTTCCTACCAGCTTTTGCGTAGGCAATTTGGACTTACAGCCGTTCGCCAAAGCCTTAATACCTCAGAACGAAGGAAGCGATGGGAGAGACGAGGGGCCAATCCCCCCAACAGTCGCTGTAGGGGCGATACATCTGCTTTTATGACTCGACCTTTACTAAGAATCACCAACTCAGGATTACGAATACTATTAAATCCTTCCTTTCCTACCTTACCAACATTATATTCACTGGTATATGCTCCTGTGCCATGCAAGATGATAAAATGTTGATCCGCGTCTCGATTAACTTTTTTGGTATCATCATCGGCTTTATTAGCTTCCATCATCCGTTCAAAGCGCTTACGTATCTCTGGATTATCAGAAAGCATGACATCTCCAGTCACTTTATCAGAAGAATCACAGCTTGGTCCGAAGAGAACAACTCGATCCTGCGACTCTTGATCTGGAGAAATACTTACCAATGCCTCAACAGCTTTGCCGTCTATAATCATTGAGACAGGATAATGTCCATCAACTAGTCCTCCATTGAACATCCCAACGTCAAGCACACAGCGTCGCATTCCTGGTTTATTAGGAACCTTGTCAATATTTATGATATGTGCTTTAGTTACTCCAGCTGCAGCAGACAAATAATTTCCAGGTTCTAAAATTATATCTGGTTTTTCATTCCCAAAGTGCTCATCTATTAATTTGCTTACAATTTCCGCATTTTTGCTAATAGAAGGCACTGGCTTTCCTCTGAACTGACTCGGCCAGCCGCCACCTAAATCGACAATTGACAGTTTTATACCATGCTTCTCCATGTTTTTAAATGTCTGTGCCATCGTCTCAAGGGCATAATTCATCCCTTTTTTCATTTGCTCTGCACTGTCTACCTGCCATCCTACATGCACAGCCATACCTATAGGTTTTATACCATGATTGCGGGCATATAGTAGCATTTCCTCGCATGTCTCAGGGTCTGCCCCGAACTTGTCACCCCCAGTTTTGTTAGCATCTGACGGTCCAGGGATACGCGTTATAATCTTAACCTCTTCTTCCTTGACACCATATTTCTTTGCATTTTCGTGCAGCCGCACTAACTGAGCATGATTATGGATAACAAAACTCCGCACGCCTTTAGTCAGGGCATAAACCATATCTTTCTGCTGCATGTTTGGATTGCTCAAAGTAATACGTGAACAGATCTCCCGTGTATCAATCCCTATGGCATGAGCGGCACGGATGCATTTTTTAATTTCTCCTTTGCTCGCAGCATCCATCCCAAAACGGGACTGTCCAGCTTTCTTTTCTCTGGCAAGACCATTGCGCATCAGATCTCGGAGTAAATACTTGTTCGACTGGGATTTAATCGCATAGTTAATCTGTGTCTTAATTTTTTGTTCACCACTGAATGCATCTGACATTTCATTATATCGTTTAATTGGTACATCGGTATCCAAAATATGTTTTGGTTTCATATCTCCTCTTTTTATGTACTTTTGAATCAGTGATATCTGCTTGTCTGTAATCTGTAATGGATTGTAATGATATGTAGGCACATCAGCAATTCGTTTTATAGCATCCCAAGCTTTAGTTTCATCCTGCTTCAGTTGGTTCTCCAAGTGAGTTGACTCTTTGAGTTCCAATCGTTGTTCTAGTTCTTCTATTCCATCACTTTTTGTTTTTCTAAGTTTCTCACGTTTGGTTATGTCTTCCAACATTTCTTTGAGTACACCAACTAAAAATTGATTAGTTTTCTCTGGCATTTTTTTTCCAAGAAAACGAAGAAAACTTTGCTCAAAAGACGGTTGGAAATCAGATATGTTTTCTTCAATTGATGCATTAATATGCTTCTGTATCAGAGAAACATAATTCCGCTCTTCAGGATCAAAATGATCGCTATTATTGGTAATCTGATCAAAATACTCTTTTATTTGATTCTCTGTCCTTCTGGGTGATTTTGGCTGTAAAATCATAGCATCAGAACTTGTTGGTTCTGACAATAGCTCTTGTATTTCTTTGGATTTCCTCCTAAAGGACGGAGAGCCTTTTATTTCAGAGCTTGGCTGGTTAGGTATATCATCTGATCTCGTTCCTTTTCGTGACTCTTCAGTTAAACCACTTTGCTTCTCAGCTGGACATCGATCCATTATTATTCACCCTTGCGTATAATATGTAATATGTTGCAGAAATACGAAAAATCTCAAATTTTTGAGATGCCTGATATAATTGAGTAGAGTATATCTCACAGATCAAAGATCTCTTCCTATCGGACATCCTAGAAAAAGAATAACAGATGAAGAAGGTGATTTCCAGAGCATCTACAAGACAACTTTTAGACATCTTAGTACTACAACCACACTTGGCTCTTCTAGGTTACGATAATCGCAAGCACAACAACCTCCTTACTTGTGTCCATACAGAAAGAACTCGTGTCAATGAGTTGTAATCTGTGCAATATATCGGCCCAGGAAGGAAGAAGCGGGGGTCTCAAGAGGAAATACATTTTTCAAAGCCAGAAGAGGAGGGAAATAGACATCTCTCGCTGTTCATCAAGTTCTTCTCAACTATTTCTAGCTGGTAAGTTCTTTTTCCTACTGGATGGTGCATCCACAGCGCATGAGGTTTCAAATCAGTGGAAGAGACACCGGTTCTCAACCTGCATCATCTTGGTCGTTCATGTTTTGCCCTGTTAGGGTAGAGCCTCCTGATACGGTTCGATTTATGAAGATAGTGCTGGATTAAAAGAGGTAATATCGCCCTAATAGGTAAGCCTTGTGTAAATATGTTTGACATGTATAAGTCATGCATGTTACTCTATACGCTGAAAAATCTGTTTCAGTTCCCGTTGGGCCTGCATGTGGAGATCTTTCCAGCTTTCCCCTTTTATCGCATACTCATCGTGGGCCCAAAAAACGGTGAACTGAAAGAATTGCAAACGGCAAGGAAAGTGAGCGTGAGGATGGCTAACTACTGTCCAACATGTGGAGTCAATTACACTGCCAGAGAACACCATTGCGTCGAAAAGAAAATCTGTCGAACATGCGGTCAAGAGAAGCCCATTGCCTCCTTCCCTGTACATGCATCAAGCTTTGATGGACACAAACATGATTGCACGCTCTGTTATGAGGCAATGAAGCAACAGGTGAAGGTTCGTCAAGTAGAGCCCAGAAGCCAGATACAGCGACAAAAAGAGCAGCATGCTCAAGAAAATCGCCTTTTTGATGCCTACGGATACCGGTGGAAAAAAGAGTGGAGAACTGA
>CBJMBI010000458.1:0-3699 GCA_966427955.1 uncultured Ktedonobacterales bacterium | reverse complement strand
CCGTCATGACTGACCGTATCCATGGTGCGCTTGATTATGGTGAACTGGCTCGTCTAGGATTGCAGCCTGAGGAGATGCTCGACTTCAGCGTCAATGGCAATCCCTATGGCCCTTCGCCACATGTCTCTCAAGCCATTACTTGTGCCTCTATTGATCGTTATCCAGATCGTGAATGTCTAGCCTTGCGGCGTGCTATCCTGGATATTGAATTGGCGGAGATTGACCTGCCTCTTTCAGCGGTTGTCTGTGGGAATGGCTCGAGTGAGCTTATCTGGGCCATTGCGCATGCTTATCTTGCGCCAATGCAGAAAACCGCGATCATTGGCCCAACATTTGGTGAATATCTAGCCGCATCTCATGCAGTTGGATCTTATGTAGTCGAATTTCGTACACAGCGAGAGGATGATTTCCGTCCTGATCTCTCTTCACTCTCTGCTTGGCTGACTGCCAACCGGCCCACGCTAGTCTGGCTGTGTAATCCCAATAATCCTACTGGCACCTATCTAAAATTGCCGGAGATAGTTTTTCTCGCTAAAATATGTTATGAAATTGGTGCGTTGCTTGTAATTGATGAAGCATATCACCATTTTGTCTTTACTTGCGATACAAATGGAGCATCTCACTCTGCGGTCCAATTGCTCTCGACGGAGTTGCAGTCTCACATTCTGGTCTTGCGTTCACTAACCAAAGATTATGCGCTCGCAGGTTTACGTCTGGGCTATGCGGTTGGCTCACCGGAGATTATCCAGCGTGTGGGAGCACAATTACCGTCTTGGAATGTAAGCGGTTTTGCCCAAGCGGCTGGTTGCGTTGCACTAGCCGATCGTGACCATCTGAGAATGACTCTGACTAGGCTAGCCCAGGAACGCCAAATGTTCTTTCAAGCATTGAGTCAACTTGGCTATTGTCTTATTCCATCGAGTACCCATTTCTGTCTGCTAGAGGTAGGTGATGTTGTGCGTGTACGTCAGAACTTGCTCATGCGCAAAATCGTCGTTCGAGACTGCTCATCGTTTGGCCTTCCCCGCTTCATCCGGATTGCTACTAGGTCAGCAGATGATTGGCAACAACTGATACAAGCTTTAGAGGAGGTTTTGTGAAGCTAGCAAAAACCTTAATGGTGCAAGGTACAGCCTCAACCGTTGGCAAAAGTACACTGGTCACTGGCCTTTGTCGCATCTTTGCTCAGGACGGCTGGCGTGTTGCTCCATTCAAAGCTCAGAACATGGCGCTCAACTCCTGGGTCACATCCAGTGGCGGCGAGATTGGTCGTGCTCAGGTGGTACAGGCTGAAGCTGCTGGCATTGAACCAACCGTAGAAATGAACCCCGTTCTCCTGAAACCTGAGGGTCACTCACGCTCTCAAGTAATTGTTATGGGGCGTCCACTAGCAAGTATGCAAGCGCGTGAGTACTATCGTGATCGTGCCACAATCCTCCCAGTTATCGAACAAGCCCTTATAAAACTGCGTCAGGAATATGACCTGATTATTATTGAAGGAGCGGGCAGTCCAGTAGAGCTGAACCTTGTAGCTAACGATCTCGTGAATATGCGAGTTGCACGACTGGCCGATGCTCCTGTGCTGCTGGTTGGGGATATTGATCGTGGTGGAATTTTTGCCTCTCTCTTGGGAACCCTGATGCTCCTCGAACCCGAAGACCGGGCGCGTGTCAAAGGCTTGATCGTCAACAAATTTCGTGGAGATCTCTCGCTCTGGCGGCCTGGTGAACAACTCTTGGCTGAGCGCAGTGGCATACCTATACTGGGCACAATTCCCTTTTTCAAGGATATTCGTATTGCAGAGGAGGACACAGTAGCACTGGACGAAGGCTCAGCCATGTTACTTCAGTCGCCTGTGCAATCGGATGGGCCTCAGCTCGAAATTGTCCTGATTCGTTTTCCTTACCTGAGTAACTATGACGAATTTGACGCCTTAGCCGCTGATCCTCGCGTGCGCCTGCATGTAGTGGCCAGTCTGGCTGAGTTTCCCTCACAACCTGACCTCATCATTCTCCCTGGCACAAAAAATACCCTCTCCGACTTATCCTGGCTTTGGCGTCAAGGCTTGGCCCAGCATATCCGCCTTTGTGCACAAAAGTCAGCTATTCTGGGTATCTGTGGTGGCTATCAAATGCTTGGCGAACAGGTTGTAGACGCGCTGTCAACGGAAAATCCTGAAAAAACGGTCGAACCAGGTCTCAATCTGCTACCTATTTCAACTATTTTTCCAATAATACACGAGAAAATAACTCAACGTTGCCATGCCCAAATTGCTATTCCATCTGCACGCGGGATCTTTACCCATCTTACTGGACATATCTTTCAAACGTATCAAATTCATGTAGGACGTAGCATGCCCGTTGAAGAGAGTCGCCAGGGATCTCATGCTTTCACCATAGATACCAGTGGAAATGATGGATGGCTCAGCTTCGACGGCTGGTGTGCGGGCTGTTACCTGCACGGTCTATTTGAAAATGATACCTTCAGAGAAGGGGTTATTAACGCACTTGCATCACGTCGTGAAATTAGCCCTTTGAAAACACATAAAATATCTTTTAATCGACAACAAGAGTATGATAAATTGGCGAGTCTATTACGTGCTCATCTCGATATGGAATATTTAAAGGGGCTAATTGCTCACGAGTTCTAAACAAAAATACGACCTATCAGCATACACTGACAAGCCGTATTTTTCTATCTAGTGGATAGCATATTTTTATATATTACTTGCCGTTACAACCACTAACTGTACCACTGGGAAAATTGTTTAAATTCATCCAACATGTAGAGTTTTTTATATCTCCAACATTTGGTACCTGAAAGTGTAGAGACGGTTGGCCGTATAGTTGCTGAGTTACATTGTTTCCCGTACAGCCGGAACCTACGAATACCTCGAACTTCACGTCTGAGCCAAACTTGAGACTTCTTCCAGTGTCTTGGACATGCCAATTCTGATCTGGTGTCCCAATACAGGTTTGTTGCTCAGCAGAAGTTGCAGCATCAACAGGAACCTGAAACAAGTAGCTCATCCGGACAGATTGTACTGTTTGACCCTGACTCTCGGAGCGGTTTGGATCTGGACGCATTACTTGAATAGTGTATATCCCGTTTCTCTGCCCCCCTGTATCTCTCACGGTTACTATAGCTCTGGGGTTGTTTGCCCCTGTATCTCTCACGGTTACTATAGCTCTGGGGTTGTTTGCCCCTGTATCTCTCACGGTTACTTTAGCTCTGGGGTTATTTGCCCCGTTGTTGTTGCCCCCGTTGTTGTTGCCCCCGTTGTTGTCACAGGCATAAGCCAGTGTTGGTAACATGACAAAGAGGCTAATGCCTATATACAAGACAGAGAAGAATGGAACCAGCCTGCAAGCAATGGTATTTCCCTTTTGACACACGGAGAAATCCTTCCTTTCTGTGAATCACCAAAAATGAGCTTTTGATGACGAGATTACCATCTTCATCTTCGTGACGTGGTTTGCTTTTTGATTTACTTCACGGCACCTACACGCACTTTAGAGAGGCGAAAGACTAATGGTTTTCCTTGCAAATGTATCGTTCCTATATTTGGATTAATCCCGATGGGCTGATTATCAGATGCGCTTGTAATAGAATTTATTTGGGTAGGGTCCGGCCCCCCACCAACCTTCCATTGTTGGTTTTTCTGGGTGTTGTCAGCGGGTGCTACACTTGTATAATCTG
>CBJMBI010000457.1:0-3702 GCA_966427955.1 uncultured Ktedonobacterales bacterium | reverse complement strand
CAAGCTAAATATGAACTTATAAATGAATTACGGCTTTTCGAAAACATGATGCAGAGTCCAAATAGTCTCCCCAACGGGAAGGACTCATTCACAGAAGGGCAGCCACTGGATAGGCGACTTCAGCAAGCTCTAGAAAAAGTTAGCACGACTTGCACTAAATGGTCGAACGCTCAAACCGAACTATCGAATGCTCGAACCGAACTATCGAATGCTCGAACCGAACTATCGAACGCTCGAACCGAACTATCGAATGCTTGGACTGAATGGTCGAAGGCTCAGACTGAATGGTCGAAGGCTCAGACTGAATGGTCGAAGGCTCAGACTGAATGGTTAAATGCTCGAATAGATATTTCTGAAGCCGCGATCACCAAGGCCATACCAGATGATAAGGATAGAATACAGATGATAGAAGATAAAATTTCGGCACTAAGCAGGAAAAACTCGAGAGATCAGTGGATAACAAAACGGCCTTGGGACGGAGCAGGAGAATAGGAGCATGAGTCGAAAGAATGATGCCACCTAATCTGGCTCTTGCTGGAACCGAGCCGCCTGCTGACGCAAAAATTCATCGCGGGCCCTTTCTTCGGCTACGATATCTGCAACCTCATCGGCCATGGAATGGCCGTCACTAATCTGGCCACTCTCATAGACTGTGCGACCACGCCCGCCTGATTCCGAGTGACCAATAATGCCACGTTGCTCCAGCAAATCAATCAAGCGGGCTGCACGCGAATACCCTACACGCAGGCGACGCTGCAAGAGAGAAATTGAGGCCCGTCCGTACTCACGCACAACCTCTTCGGCTTTATCCAACAGCTCATCATCCAGCTCAAACTCCTGTGCTGGTTGGTCCTTGAGTTCCCAGCCTGGTTCTACCGCTAGTTGTATCCCAGCTTGGGAAGCTTCCTCACCAATAGTTACTACACGCTCGATAACCTGCTGACGCCAGTAATCCGCCAGCACATTTGCCTCCTCGTCCGAGAGGAATGCTCCCTGGATGCGCTCAGGACGGCCTGCATCTGCGGGCAGATAGAGCATATCACCACGGCCTAGTAATCGCTCCGCTCCCCCCATATCAATAATTGTGCGCGAATCTACAGCGGAACTGACCATGAAGGAGATACGAGTAGGAATGTTTGCCTTGATCAGTCCAGTGATCACATCGACAGAGGGACGCTGTGTCGCAACCACCAGATGGATGCCAGTTGCACGAGCCAACTGTGCCAAGCGGCAGATCATCCCCTCTACCTCTTCGGGAGCAGCCATCATTAAATCTGCCAGCTCGTCGATAATGATGACGATGGCAGGCATATTATTTAACGAGGTATCTCCCTGCTCGAACTTTTGCTTGCGTAGCTTGCGATAGCCATCGAGGTTGCGCACACCTAGTTGCGAGAAGAGGCGATAACGCCGCTCCATTTCATTGATAGCATTTTTAAGCAGCGATACAACTTTATCTACTTCAATAACAACAGGAGATAACAAGTGCGGAATGCCATTATACATGTTCAATTCGACCATTTTAGGGTCAACCATCAGCAGTCGCACATCATCGGGAGTAGCTTGCGTCAAAATACTGGCAATGATAGTGTTGACACAAACACTCTTTCCAGATCCAGTTGCGCCAGCAATCAACAGATGAGGCATGCGTGCAAGATCACCTACACGTACCTGACCAGCTACATCTTTGCCTAGACCAATTGCCAACTTCGATTTCTCTTTGGCGATCTGATATTCTTTGCTCTCCAGCACTTCGCGCAAAGTGACCAAGCGGCTATTCTTGTTCGGGATCTCAACACCAACATAAGGACGACCAGGAACAGGAGCTTCCATACGAATGGTCTTGGCTTCTAATACCAGCGCAAGGTCATTCTGCAATGCCATGATACGACTTACACGCGTGCGCGTTTCATAAACAATCTGACCAGAAGCATCCACAACGGGTACCATCTTCCCCGTTTTCTCATCCTTGCGCATCTCAGGTTTGCCCGTTGGACGAATGCCAAAACGAATGATTGTAGGACCAATACTAATATCTTCCGGCCTCACCTCAGCATCCACACGGAAACTGCGCAGAGTATCCTGAATAATCTTTGCTAGAGCACCTACATCTCCTGCTTGCATCTGCAACTTGGCTGTATCATAAGTGTTAAGCAACACTGTTCCCGGAACTTGCCAGGTTGACTGTCGCACTGGGACGACATCAGCTTGAGGAGAGCGTGCTTTTTTCTTTTTCAATCGCATCTGCTCCTCATCCACCCTTTCCACATGCTTAGTACCGCTTCTCGTCCTCTCTTCTTTCAAAGTCTGATCTAACTTCTCAAGTGGAAGTTCCTGCTGTCTGACACCCTGTATATCTTGCCTATGTTCTTCTACACCTAATGCTTCAGATACATGATAAATTCTTCTTTGTGCCGTACCGGACTCATATTTATAAACATTGCTATTGCTAAGCAGATCATCATTCTCGCTTTCAGCACTAGAAGCTAGCTCACCGGGAGCGACACCCTCATCTTCATCTCCTACTCCTTCATCAACAGCGGATTGTCGTCTAGTACGCGTAGCTTTCCTCTGATCATCATCTAGAAGACCGCCAGCTACATAACGGCTGTAACGTGGACGCTGCCCAAGAAATGGGGATGGCTGATGAGTTTTTGAAGCCTGAGAAACTTCAGAATCTGCAGTTAAGAGGCGATAGATCATCTGCCCAAAGAGCAAAACATGCCCAAAAGTAATACGGAAGGTGAGAATAGCAGTAATCACCATCAGGCCCAGCGTCATGACATGCGCAACCGCTGGAGACCAACCCAGAAAAGGTATCACCAACAATTCAGCTAGAATACCAACATGCGTTCCCATAATCAATCGACTCTCCAGTAGCAGCAAGAGCCAAAGGATCACCAAGCCTACGACCAACGACCAGCGCAGAGAATATTGATGACGCTCTCCAACGAGATGCATGATCGCAAATGCTACCAGACCAAGTGCCAGCAGATACGCCGACCAGCCGAAAAAGTCGAGAAAAACTCTGTTGATTGCACTGAAGACAGGCAGGTTCTGGAGTATAGTCAAAGAAGCAAGCAGGAGGATTGATAGGCATAATAGTGCAGTACGAAAGATGCGCTCTTGATGGTGTGGTTCCAGAGACTGCCACTTCTCACATATCCATTGGATTGCACGGATATCTCTTGGTTGAGAAGCAGGTGCTCGATTATCGGGACGCTTCAAACGGATGGCAGGGATCTTCTTTGTAACCGTAGCTTTGGATTTAGTACGAGATGCCGTCTTGGAAGCTGTAGGACTCCGAGAGCTTTGTTTAGGAGAAGAAATACTCGAACGTTGTTCAACCCGCGCCATCTGCCCGCGTGAGGAGCCCTGACTCCCAACCGCCTTACTGACACGTGCTGAAATGGTCTTAGAGCTTGGTGCAACACGTTCACGCCGACCACGAGTCTCTTTATCCTTACGACTGCCTGCCATACAAGTGGCCTCCCACTACGAAAAGAGTCAGATACCTGTATAATAGCGCACTTGTTCGAGAGAAGCAATAGACATCTAATAGTAGGAAGGGCTTTGGCATTTATTGCAAATACATCTTTTACATCTAGAAGCAAGAGACCCTCCAAGCTCATCCTTCTCTATTTTATCACCTCCTTCCAGAATCACTCCCAAATTTTTTATCGAGACACACTGGCCTTGCCA
>CBJMBI010000456.1:0-3715 GCA_966427955.1 uncultured Ktedonobacterales bacterium | reverse complement strand
GCTCATTTGGAACGTTCGTTGATCCCCGTAGCTTCTTCTGAGGCTTGAGGGAGATGAGCTGCTTTTTATTTTCCAAGCTCACGTTATTTTCCAAGCTTACGCGAAGGATATGGGCTGGTGCAGGAAAGAGCCGCTCAACTTGCTCAGACTGTTTACTCTGTTTGCTCCGTCTGCCCAAGGATAGGCCTGTAATGCGTAGCCGCCCATAGGTGTTGTAATCACCTATCAGTTCCTTCAGTTTGTCATTCGCAAAGATCTCGCTCAGATCCGTCTTGGATGGAGACTGTCGTTGTCCCCATTGCACTGCGATGGCTGCACGCAAGGCCCCTTGTAGTGTCTCGGGTGTTGGTGGGAAGATCGACTCAGCAAAGTTGTTGTCACCAGCATTGAATGGCCGTCCAGTACGGAATAGCAGAGATTCCGTTGGTTCGATGAAAATACGCATTATTCCTGTTCTCGATCCTTTCGTGCGATAAATGATGTGACGAGTAACCAGCCAAGCGTTTCGACAAGACCACGACGTAGTGTGTCTTGGTGCAATTCTATTGATAGATGCTCTTTTTTGTTATTTTTGAGATTATCTTGATCAATTGCATATGAAAGCTGAGAAACTCGCTTAGATAGTGTGTCTAGTTCTCCATCATCTATCTTTTGATCATTACTTTGTCGCTTCAGTACTCGTTTGATCTCGCTTTTTTGGGCACAGGGATCGAGTTCAACAAGTATTGGAGCCTCTTCCAGTAGGACATGGATGCATTTGGGTGAAAGAACATCCTCTTTGAAAAGGGTCAAGAACCTTGAGAAGAGTGCTATTGGTTGGCCATCTGCGTCAAGATTAGGATAGTGCCAGTGACATCCGACCCTTGTTTGCTCACCGGATCGGCGCAACACAGTGACAACTAGGGCATTTCTGCCATAGCGTTTCTTGGCAAGACTTTCCGCTTCGCGAGCCGAGCGTAGTGCATAGGACAGCGAGGTATAGTGGTGAGCGATGGCTATGCCTATACTGGCGGTAATACCGTCCAAACGTTCCTTATTTTGCGGTACAGGGAGTGTACCTTTGATTGTCTCACAGTATGTAGATTGGAGCCTATTGACCAGCTCGAGAACGTGTTTGGGTTCTTCAACTGCTGTGGCATCTCGTACAAGTGGGACAAGTGCAAGAACATCATCTCCACCAGCATAAACCAGTCGGCCTGGATACTGCTTCTCAACAATTGGTGGAACCGTTTGACGAGCAAAATGCGAAAGGGAAGCACTGATTTTTCGATGCTCATTTTCTTCTTTGACGCCACTAAGCAAGAAGCCCATCCTATCCCCATCCATCTGGACAATCGCATAGTATGGAGTAGGTCGAGCAATTTCCAGCGTAGAAGTTGCAGTAAGCAAGTTGTGCAGTGCCTTTTTGCCATTTCTGATGACAGTTGCCGCTTCGGAAGGCTCTTTGATGTTATAGCCCTTCTCCAACTGGCGGGGAGTGAAGATGGAGGGAAAGTAGAGATCTCCATCACACCACAAGATCCATTTTCGCTCGCCAGATCTTACCGAATCGGCTTTTTGTGCGAGATAAGGTATATCGTTTGCTGCGCTCATAGATGTGGATTTCATCATATCTCGTGTTGCACTCAGCCATCCTTCCAGAACTTGCGGATCAATATCGCAGTCCAGCAAACTTTCGACGAAAGAAGCGGTAGCAATCGAGCTAGTTGATGGAAAAGGTTGTTCTGAAGAAAGCGTCTTTGCCTGCATTGCGAAGCGCTTGATTGTGTCGATGGCATCAAGATGCTCTTTGCCATCTTGATCGAGATCTTTGGGTGATTTATGTGCAATCTTCTGCCAAAAAGCGGTAATGCTCTCTGGAGCTATGTCCTTGCCATGTAATACCTCGCGGTCACCAGAGGTTGCGCTCTTCTCGCCTTCCTCATTCTGGGATGCAAAGTTTCGCAAGCGCTTGCGAGCAGCAAGAAGTTGCTCTGTTTCTTCTAGCCATTCCTTGTACTGCTGGTGTCCCTCTTCAGTAATTGCCCAGTAGATTTCAAACAAGGTGTCGAAATTGGTTTGACGCTCCCAAATAGATATGGTCTGTTCGTCAGCATAATTAGCAATGAATGTTCTCCAAACGGCCTGACGAATCTTCTCCCAATGCTCTTTGACATTTTCCCGACTTTGTTGTGCTGCCTTCTGTGCGGCTTCCTGCCCTGTGAAGAGTGCGACATACTTATTAGGAATGTCAGGAATTTTCTTTACTTTTTGTGCTGCAGGGAAAACAAAAGCATCTCCTGGTATATCTTTCATTGCAGCTTCCATGAGCTTAGCAATCAGCAGGCTTCCCACCCATAGGTCGCGTGCTTTGCGTGCTTGTGCAATGAATGGCTGTACAGGTCCTAGCGAAAACATGAGCATATACCGTGTCATAGCATCACCTTAGTCCTTCCTGGAAAGGCGTTAGCCCATTTTTCAATCGGTGTGTAGTCACGATTGTGTCCTGTTTTGAAGAGGACTGCGAGACCTGCATAGTTGCCCTTTTGCAGCTCTACTATACGTAAGAGCAAGGGTGAAGCATGTCTTGATCTGTTATCTACACCCATTAACGGCAGACCAAAGATTGTGCGACTTGGTAATGAAAGGCTGCGACGATATGTTTGTAAATTGCTACCGATGGCTCGCATTGCAGCATCTGGTGTACGCCAATTGTCATTATGAAGTATCCAGATATTGCAAGCTTTCTGGGACAATGCATCGAAAGTTGTGTGTGTTACTGATGCCAAGGCGTTGGTAGATAGGCTCTCTCGTGCTAATTTTTGCGTTAGCTTGATACCCTCACTGATTTGATGCTGTAAATCTTCTATATTTTCAGGTGTAGCAAAGTACAAACCTGTCTTGTTATCATCACCATCAATATTGTCCACAGTCACGCTACCAGCACAACGCCTAGAACGAGAGCCAATTCCTCCCAGGTGAGTTAAGAGCCAGAATGCGGCAATGGCCTGTTGGAGTTTTGTATCATCATCGCCTTTGCTTGATAATGTGATGCGAAATAAGGTGTCTTTAGGGAAGAGAAGGCGATCTGGTTTGTATCTATCTCCCTTGCCACTGGCAGCCATTGACCAGAGTAAATAATCTCTTCCTGATATATTTTCTCTTGAATAGCTCTCCTTCCGGAACCGTTGTGGATCTTTTGAAGCCTCAGATATTCTAATCGAGATGCTAGAACCCGTATCTGTCGCACCGAAAATTGCCGTTTCTGCTTTCATGACCAGTGGTAAGCTTTCTCTGCTGGCTCCAACTACGCTACCTATCAAAGCACGATACCAGTAGCGCATGAGACCGCGAAAAGTTGGTGCACGGAGTTCTGCGCTGGTCTGATCTGCTCCTGTCAGGAATAGCGGTGTGAGCGTTCGTAGGGTGAATGTGACCTGTTTCATTCCCTACTAATCCTTTCTGTTATACAATAACTTCGAGTCTGGTTGCGATAAATATATCATCAATCTACACTACCGAATTAGAGCGTCGTACCAGTAGCATGTGATACCTCGAAATGGCCTGATCGGCACTTGTCATAACCAGTGGTGTGATTGTTTCTAGTTCGAAAATAGCCTCGTTCATTTCGATATATCTCTCTTCCTCGTGGTTGGGTTTTGGCCAGTAGCATAGCATAGTCAATGTCTGACAGCATCAATGCTACTGATGAGATTTTCAAAGCTAGTTTTGATTT